>NZ_CADAJR010000003.1 GCF_902788255.1 uncultured Methanobrevibacter sp. | reverse complement strand
TGCCCCGGGGATTGCCTAGAAAACACTCAATAAACGATTGAGCAAATAAACATGAAAAATCTAGGAATCCTCGCCTTCTTCAAGGCGAGGTTGTTCAAACAAATCTATTTTTCAAAACTTTTAATTACTTTCTTAATTATATTATCTTTTATGAGTTCAATTGTTTTTATTTTAGGTTATAATATTGATTCTAATTATGTTTTAATTGATGACAATATTCTGGTGGATACTGGTTCCGGTTATTACAATGATTATCTGTTCTCCAAACTCAGGGAAAACGGTGTTGAACCTGATGACATTGAAATGGTTGTAAATACTCATTGCCACTATGATCATATCGGAGGCAATCAGTTTTTCCCAAATGCAAAAATCGCCATTCACGCACAGGATGCCATTTCCATAAAGAATAAGGATACCTTGGGAACTTCAATGTCTGTTTTTGACAATCCCGGCAACTGCAGGGTGGACATCGAATTGGAAGACGGTGATGAAATCGCTGATTTTAAGGTAATCCACACTCCTGGCCATACCAAAGGAGGAATCTGTTTGTGGGATGGTGAAACTCTGATATCCGGAGACACCATATTTGCCGGTGGTGGAGTCGGCAGAATGGATATTGGCGGAGACTATATGGATATGAAAAACAGTGTCAAAAAACTGACCGAATTGGATGTTAAAAACATTCTTCCGGGTCATGGGCCAATGGTTGAAGGTAATGGAAAAGACCATATTAAAATGTCTTATTCCATGCTTTAATTTTAATTTTCTAATTTTTTGGAAACTTTTTTCAAGTTTCCTCTTTTTACAAGAAGTGAGATTTTTTCGCCACGTGCAACGATATTGTCCGGTTGCGGAATGACTAGTTTTCCGTTTTGGTAAGTGGCAATAATAATATATTCTTTTGTTGGGGATATCTCTTTAAAGCGTTTTCCAACAACTTTGTCATTTGTTATAGTCATTTCAAGTATCTCGGCATCTCCTTCACCGAGAGTGGTTAATTTCGCTACATGAGGGTTTGTTACATATTGCTGCAGTTGCAATGCGGCTGCCACTTCGGGACTGATTACCTGATCGATTCCTACTTCTTTAAATGCTTCCTCGTGGTCAGGGTTACTTACACGTGCAACTATACGTTCCACATCATATTTTCTAACCAATATGCATGATAAAAGATTCGCTTCGTCATTTCCTGTTGCAGCTATGAAAACATCCGCATCTTCAATATTGGTTTCTTCCAGTAATTTGGAGTTTGTTCCATTTCCATGGATTACTAATGCGTCTAAATCTGTGGCCACTTCATTACATAATGCTTCATCACTTTCGATTAATGTAATATCATTTCCATCTTCACTTAATAAATTTGCAAGAGTAAATCCTACACGACCTGCTCCCATAATAATAATGTACATTCAATCACCTACCAAATATTGGATAATGAATATTTAATTTATATGAATATAAATTTTATCATATCTGTAAAGGATATTGGACTTTCAACGTTTATCTTTTGAAAATCTCAAAACCGGCCCTTAATGTAATCAGTACCGGATATATTTCCAATCTTCCGGTCCACATGTCGAACAAACTGACAACTTTTATCACGGGATGTAGGGTATGGTTTATTATTCCCAGTTCCAGACCGTTGTTTCCCTGAAGGGTCATGGCTGCAAAGAGGCTTTTGAACGGGTCATATCCGAACAAACAGAATAACGCCCATGTAAACATTATGAACATCATATATAATGTTATAAAGTTTCCTGCCTGTCCAATGGACTTTTCAGGTATTTTGTGTCCGTTTAATTTTATTGGAACTATCCTGCCGTCAGGGGACATGATTTCTCTGATATGTCTGTAAATTCCTTTAAAATAAGTAATCATACGTACAAGTTTGATTGCACCTACTGTTGAACCGTTTGATCCTCCTGTCAGCATTAAACACATCAGACATATTATTACGAATGACGGCCATCCCGCCATGATGTCTGGATGCACAACTGTTGCTCCTGTGGTGGTTATTGCAGATACAACTGTAAAGAGCAGTTCCATCGGTACGATGTTGGAAACGAGATACAGCAATAATGTAACTCCGGCAATGACTGAAAGTATTATCTTAAATTGCAAATCATTAATTAATGATTTTCCTCTTGTCTTGATAACCTTGTAGTGAACCATGAAGCTTGTAGCACCTAAAATCATCAAGATGATTGAAATGAAATAAATCAGGTCATTGTGGTAGTATGCCATGTTTGCATTCTTGATTCCCATTCCTCCTGTGGATACAATGTGGAGTGTGCTGCAGATTGCATCGAAAAGCGGCATTCCTGCAAGCAGGTATAATATTATTCCGGCAACGGTATAAATGCTATAGATTCCAAATGTTTTTTGAAGTGTGGTTTTAATACTTGGTTTTATACGTTCTTCACGGGCTTCTGAATGGTAAAGTGTTGATGATACGGAACCGGGTTTTGTCAAAACACCGATCACCATAACAACTACTCCCAAACCACCAATCCACTGTTCCAATGCTCTGAAAAACAGTATGCTGTGTGGCAAGATTTCAACATCCTGGAACATGGTGATTCCGGTTCCTGTCAATGCGGACATGCTTTCAAAAATTCCGTCAAGAAGTGGGATGTTTGTTGCGAGTGTAAAAACGATTCCTCCGATGATACTGGCCCACAGCCATGCGAAGGATGAAATGATCATTCCATGCTTTAGCCGAATTTTTTTACCTTCGACTTCCTTGAAGCGATTCATAAAAAGGTAACCTAAAGATGTTGAAATTATGGCGGGAATGATAAAACTGATTAAATCGAACTCAAAATAAATTAAATCGAAGATTAATGGAATAATGCACATCAGACCTATTCCAATCATCAACATTCCAGAGTTTCTGGTAACAATTTTCAAATCAGTTTTAGTAATATATCTCATTAATCTAATAATTTGAATAAATTTCTATATAAACTTATAAGTATCAAGTTGTATAATTAATAATACTATGGATAAAAAAACTATATTACTTTTGGGAATAAGTGTAATTATTCTTTTAATAATGCTATGGTTTGTGGGCATTGATCAGGTTATTGGTGCTTTAAAAATGGCTAATTTAACTATTATAGCTTTAGCTATTCTTACACAAATATTTACTTATTTCTTATACACTTTGAGATGGCAAATCCTTAACAAGTTGGCCAATATGGATGTCGGCATCAAAAAACTGTTGCCTATGGTGCTGGTCGGTCTTGCGGTTAACAATATTACTCCATCCGGACGTGGTGGGGGAGAACCTGTTAGGGCATACATTCTTGCCAAGGAAAAGGATTATCCAATGGAAGAGACATTTGCAACTGTTGTTGCAGACAGGGCATTGGACACTTTCCCATTTGTAGTTTTGGCAGCACTCACTATTGCTGCAATGGCATTGTATTTTGATTTTGATACATGGCTGCTTGTGGTAATGGTTTTGGCGGTAATAGCGATTGTTGCGGTTTTGGCCATATTGATTTACATGTGTATCAATCCTGGTTTCGGAAAACGTGTTGACGGATGGATCATTAGACTGGTCCGCAGATTTTACAAGAAAAACTCTGAAGAACTTGAGGAACAGATACATGGGGTTATTTTTGGTTTTCAGGACACTATGAAACTCCTGATTTCAAATAAGAAGGTTTTATATTATACTATCCCATTGTCATTTATCATATGGGTTTTTGAAATTATCAGGGTTTACTTGGTTTTCCTGGCTTTCGGAGCTAATGTTAATCTGATTGTAATCGGTGAAGTGTTTATTGTGGCATCACTTGTTGGTATGATACCATTGCTTCCGGGTGGTCTTGGAGCCATTGACGGTATGATGATTATTTTTTACTCTGCAGCGGGTATTTCCTCATCAATCAGTGCGGCAGCTACCGTTATTGAAAGATTAATCTCCTTCTGGATGGTTACAATATTAGGTTTGGTAATCTTGCCGAAATACGGTTCATCCATATTGGATAAGATTTCTTTAGGTTCTTCTGAAGAAATAGAGGAATCTTTAAGTGAGGATTTAAACAACGAGGGTTAGCGTTATGGAAAACAAAACTGGTCGTATTTTTTATTTTGATGCCTTGAGGGCATTTGCTATTTTATCTGTTGTCCTTTTGCACGTCACATGCCACCTTAAAGAAATAATGAATTATACTGCATCATCAATTCATTCTGCAAGTGGAGCTTTTGTTGTGTTATTCATAAACTTCTTCACTATTGGAGTTCCTATCTTTTTACTGTTGTCAGGAGCGTTACTTCTGGGAAGGGATTGGGAAATTAAAGATTTTTTATCTAAACGTTTGCCTCGTATTACAAAACCATTTCTTTTTTGGTCTTTGGCATTTACAGTCCTTTTGGTTATTTTATCTTTATTAATTCCAAGTGTTGATTTTGTAACTAGTTTTGGAGCTTATGACATTTTAAAATTATTTTGGGATACATTAATGTGTAATGCACCAGGATCTGCTGTTTATTGGTTCTTTTGGATGATGTTTGGAGTTTATTTGATAATTCCTATTTTTAATAAATGGATAAAGAACTCTGATTTATCAGAACTTGAATATTTTTTAGTGCTTTGGTTGGTTTCAATAGTTTTTGAATATACATTTATGATGGAATGTCCTGTGAAGCTGTCTTATTTTACAAGTCCAATAGGCCTTGTAGTTTTAGGTTATTATTTAAGGCATACTGATAGGAAAATATTTAATAATGCATTTTGTGCTGTTTCATTAATAATTATTTCCACAGTTTTAATGTTTGTTTATTCTTATTTTATTGCAGATACTGTGTCATTTTCGTATCATAGATATTCAATGCCTGTGGTAATTGAAGCAATAGGCGTATTTTGCTTATTTAAATGTATTTTATTATTAAATAATCCTAATGAGTGGATTTTAAAGATTATTACTTCAATTTCAGTATGCAGCTATGGAATGTACTTGATTCATAGTCAATTAGTTATGGCTACTAGAAAATTATTGCATGGCTCTTTGGGTTTTACAGCAGAATATTTATTGTTATTTGTTGTTGGATTCATAGTGTCTTGGTTAATAATTTATACTTTATCTAAAATACCTGTTTTAAGAGATTTTGTCGGCGTTTGATAAGGTATTTTTCCTAAACTATTTTTTAATTAATTTAAATAGAAAACTTTATTTTAAGATATAATCATAAATTTAATTATCACAAAAAATTATTTTTTTAAAAAAATTTTGGTGAAAATATGGAAATTAATGGCGTAGAAATACAAGATACCTTTGCTGAAGGTTTTGGAATTAAAGTATCTAGAATTATTATTACTGCAGCTACTAAACATTTAGCTAAAATTGCTGCTACTGAAGCTACAGGATTTGCTACTTCCGTTATTGGATGTCCTGCTGAAGCAGGTATTGACCAATATGTTCCTCCAACTGAATCTCCAGATGGAAGACCAGGTTATGCAATCATGATTTGCCACATGTCTAAAAAATCATTAGGTGGACAAATCATGGACAGAATCGGTCAATGTGTTTTAACTGCTCCTACTGCAGCAGCATTCAATGCTCTTGAAAGTGAAGAATCCTTCCCAACAGGTAAACAACTCAAATTCTTCGGTGACGGGTATGAAACCGAAAAAGATGTAAACGGTAAAAAAATGCATGTAATTCCTATTATGTCTGGTGAATTCTTAGTGGAAGATGAAATGGGATGGAAAGATGGTGTAGCAGGTGGAAACTTCTTTATCATGGCTGACAGTCAAATGGCTTCTATTGTTGCTGCTGAAGCGGCTGTTGATGCTATTCACGCTGTTGCTGGTGTAATCACTCCTTTCTCAGGAGGTATGGTTGCTTCCGGTTCTAAAACAGGTTCCAAATACTCTTTCATGAGTGCATCTACCAACGAAAAAGAATGTGTAACTTTAAAAGATCAAGTTGAAACTGAATTGCCAGAAAATGTATTCGGAAACATGGAAATTGTTATTGACGGTGTCGATGAAGAATCCGTTAAAGCTGCTATGAAAGCAGGTATTGAAGCTGCTTGCCAAGTTCCGGGTGTTATCGAAATCGGTGCTGGTAACTACGGTGGAAACTTAGGACCTTACCAAATCCACTTACAAGACTTATTCTAGAGAATTTCTATATTCTCTACTTTTTTTACTTTTTTTAGAATATTTTTCATCTTAAAATTAACTTATTTAACAAAGTTCATATTTATAATATTCTTTTTCAGCTAAAAATCAGATAATTTTAATTCTATTTTTTTTATAATGAAAAATTATATATTAATAACACTAAATAGATATTATATATTATTGAAATAACTACTTTTAATGCATATTGGAAGTATTGATTTTCATTGAAATTTTGAGTGTTGTTTTTTGGTGTTGCAAAAATGGGGGAAAATTATAATAAGCCAAGTTTATATTTGATTCTGCCTTGTTTTAATGAGGAAGAGATTTTATCAAAGACTGCTGATGAAACTGAATCAAAATTAAATCAATTGATAATGGAAAATAAAATATCCAATTCAAGTAAGGTTTTATTTGTGGATGATGGTTCATTTGATAATACTTGGGAGTTAATTGAAGATTTTCACAATAAAAATAATATGTTTTGTGCCATCAAGTTTTCTAAAAATAAAGGTCATCAAAATGCGCTTTTTGCAGGGCTCATGTTTGCAAAAGATAATGCAGATATTTCTATTAGTATGGATGCCGATTTGCAAGATGACTTAAATGTCATTGATGAAATGATTGGGGAATATAATATGGGTTCTCAAATCGTTTATGGTGTTAGAAGCTCAAGAAAAAAGGATTCATTTTTTAAGCGTTCCACCGCTGAGACATTTTACAAATTAATGAATTTTTTAGGTGTTGAAATTGTATTCAATCATGCCGATTGCCGATTAATGAGCAAAAGGGCTCTTGAAGCTCTTGAAGAATATGAGGAAGTAAATTTATTTTTAAGAGGAATTGTTCCCCAATTAGGTTTTAAAACAAGTGAAGTATATTATGAAAGAAATGAACGTGAGTTGGGAGAATCCAAATATCCTTTAAGGAAAATGATCTCATTTACATTTGAAGGAATAACTTCCTTCAGCATTAAACCCCTTAAGATGATTGCTTCAATTGGTTTTTTAATGGCGGTTTTAAGTTTTATTGTAATGATTTATGCGGTTTCTGTTAAAATAATGGGGGCTGTAGTTTCAGGTTGGACATTTATCATAGTTTCCATTTGGCTAGTTTCTGGAATACAAATGTTATCTGTTGGAATCCTTGGAGAATATATTGGTAAAATGTATATGGAGACAAAAAAGAGGCCAAAATACATTATTGAAAAGGAATTGTTTGATTAAGTGATGTAAATGAGAATTGGAAAGGAACTGATGATGTATTTCATTTTTGGCGTTTTAACAACGGTAGTCAATTTCGTTGTTTATCTGCTTTTTGCAAGATTTTTAAATGTGAATTATCTCATATCTAATGTTTTGGCATGGTTCTTTTCAGTTTTATTCGCATATGTTACTAATAGGATATGGGTATTTGAAAGCAAAAATTCAAATATCTTAAAAGAGATGTCCCTGTTTTTTGGAGGAAGAATTTTTTCAGGAGTTGTTGATACTGCATTGATGTATCTCTTGATTGGTATTTTGGCTGTTGGGGATGTAATATCAAAAATTATTATTCAGGTAATTGTTGTTATTTTAAATTATGTTATAAGCAAGATTATTGTTTTTAAAGATAAGTGAGGTTGAAAAAAGATGGAATTAAATAAAACAAGTGTAGAGAACTTTATTAAAAATTATTATCCGTTCATCATATTCTTTGTTCTAATGGCGGTTCTTCATGCAATCATGGGATTGATGGGGGATGACGTTAGATTTTCTAAAGTTCTGTCAAATCATACTGTTATTGATTATGCATACATGAGATATCATGATTGGTCCAGTAGGATGATAATTGAAAGTGTTTTGATTTCAATTTCTCATGTAAATATGATTGTATGGAAGATTTTGGATTTAATCATTTACACCTGTGGTGTTTATCTGGTTATTAGATTGATTAATAGGAATAATAATAAATATATCAATTTGATAGGTGTATTGTTATTTTTAATGTATCCGTTCCATGAAATGGCATCTGCAGGTTGGATTTCAACAACAGTATTCTATTCATGGTGCTTTATTTTTGGTTTAATCTCTTTCATTCCTATCATAAATGAGGTATATCAAAAAAACACTAGCAAATGGATGTATGTCATTTCATTTTTATGTTTGATATATGCAGTTAATCAGGAGCAGAGTTGTGCATTAATTTTCGGATTTAATTGTTTGTATTTGCTTTATTGCATTATTAACAAAAAGGAAATTAATAAATTCAATATTTTAGCAATTATTATTGCTATTGCCTCTTTGATATTTATTTTCACATGTCCTGGCAATGCAGTAAGGGTTGCGGCTGAAACTGCCAGATGGTATCCTGAATTTGCAAGCTTTGGACTTATGCAAAAATTGTATTTGGGTTTGGTTCCAACTTTCGGACTGTTGTTTGAAGAGAAGATTATTTTCCCATTATTCTATATAATACTTAGCGTATGTGCATCATTGAAAACAGAAAATAAATACTTGAAATATTTCTTATACTTAAACATTGCATTTATGGCATTTTTAGCAGTATTCAAGACTTGCATGGATATTGCTCACTTGCAAGATTCTCTTGGTGCTATGGGGTCTGTTGCCAGCTTGATTAAAATTCCAATTGTATCAAGCATATTGGGAGTATTTAAATCAATCGTTGGTATTTTGCCGGGATTGGAAAATACTATTTATCTTCTTACTTATGAGGGAATTCCTAAACAAATAAATATTTATACTGTAATGCTTTGTATTTATCTGCTTTTAAGCAGTTGTATACTATTGTTCAAAGTATATGGTAAGAACAACTTGCTTCCAGTATTTTTATTCATTGGAGGATTTTTAAGTAGGCTGATGATGGGTTTCACTCCAACAGTATTTGCATCAGGTTACAGGGCAATGTTTTTCTTCTACATGTTTTTAATCATGTTGACTTTAATGATGATTAAACTATTGTATGATGAAGACAGGCTTAATAAGAAATGGCAATCTATAGTTAAATTTGCATTTATATTGCTTGCCGCTGTAAACTTCATGTTTGTATTTGTAATAACTCATGTGATGTATTAATAGATGATTTAATCATCTATTTTATTTCTTTTTTTGTAATTTCAGTTATTTCTTTATTTGTTAAATTAATTCCGATGATTTCTTCTATTTTCTCTAAATCTTTAAGTAATTTATCAAATGATGATTTGTCAGGACCTGAAATTAAATGGGAATGAATATTATTTACATTTTTGTAAAGATTTTCGAGGGCTTGCCTTTGATCATCATGTGAGCTTAGGTAATTCACATATTTTTGTCCGTCCGTTATATTCTTTGTTTTGATTTGGCGGATTAAGGGAGTTTCAATTCCGGGAATATGGTATTCAATGTTTTCTAATGTGCAGCCATATTTTGTTATGACTTTAAATTCGTCATAAATGTTGTCTGCGGAATGTTTTACAGTAATCTTTAAAAGATGAGGTCTGGCAGATTCATAATATAATCCTTCTCCACCAATGATTTCGGGGGACACGATTTTATCGGCACCGGCTTTTCTAAGCCTTTTTATGTTTTCAAGTTTACTGGCTCTTGTCACAATCCATGCAGTTGGGTTTGTTTCTCTTATGGTCAATACAATAAACAGATTATTAACATCGTCTCCAGTACAGATAATGACGCTTCTGCATTTGTCTCCTGCTAATTTAGCAACTAAATCATCTTCGATTGCGTTATCATTAATCACCACAACATTATCGCCTTCCTCGATTGAGTCACAAACTTCCTTGTTTTTTTCAATAACAATCACATTTTGGTTTCGTTGTGTCAATTCATTAAAAACTACTTTTCCCACTCTTCCAAAACCACAAATGATATAATAATCTTCCATAACTTCAATAGCTTTCAATTTTCTCGCTCCTTTTGAATATTCACTCATTTTTTCCTGGACATTTGTTAAAATAATATTAAATACATAAGCAAGTAGTGCAACACCGCTGAGAGCAAGTGTTGTTGCAAACATCTTTTGAATTCCTGTGGTTGGGATATAATCTCCGTATCCTACGGTTGCCATGGTAATAATTGAATAGTAAATGGCATCAATCAAATTCAAATTCATAATAAAAATAGAACCAACAACTCCATAAATAAAAAGAACTATTATGATTATTAAACCACTGCTGATGTATTTTGCAGGTAATTTTGTTAAAAGTGTAAATGTTATTTTTCGCATATGATTTTTCCTAAAGTTAAGATAATTATATTTATATTGGATACTTATATTTTAATTTATAAGGTGATTTTTTGAATCCTATTGACATGATGGTTACAGATTATAATTGCGAATATTTGGGTTTGTCAAGGTTATGCCTAATGGAATCTGCTGGAAAATCCTTGGCCGAGGAAGTAGGTAAGATTGCAGTTTATACTTTTTCAAAACCAGTTAAAGTTGTAATTTTTACCGGTTCTGGTGGAAATGGTGGTGATGGTTTTGTTGCGGCAAGATACTTGTTGAATCGTGGATATGA
Organism: uncultured Methanobrevibacter sp.; assembly: GCF_902788255.1. Taxonomy (NCBI): domain Archaea; kingdom Methanobacteriati; phylum Methanobacteriota; class Methanobacteria; order Methanobacteriales; family Methanobacteriaceae; genus Methanobrevibacter; species uncultured Methanobrevibacter sp. The sequence continues at coordinate 80,513 of NZ_CADAJR010000003.1, read as the reverse complement.
TGTTGATATCTATATGTTGAAGGAGAATATTAGATCTGGCGATGCAAAAACCAATTTTGAAATCTTAAAAAATATGAAGCCTAGATTGTCTCGTTTAAACATATTTAATTTAAAAACACTTGATGATATCAATAATTCTGAAGTGGCAAAATCAAAGCAGGGTGAATTTATGATTGTTGACGGATTGCTGGGAACTGGAATTAAGGGAAAACTTCAAACCAACATCAGAAGGGCAATTGAAATAATTAATCGGTCAAAAGGAATAAAAATCAGTGTTGATGTTCCCTCAGGAATGGATCCGCTAACTGGTGAGGTTAATGACTTGGCGGTAGTTCCGGATTACACTATTAGTTTTCATAAAATAAAAACTGGAGTTAGGAATGCTAAAGAGGAAGTTGTTGGGGGATTGGTTACTGCAGATATTGGAATTCCCTTTGAAGCAGAATACTTTGTAAACTATGGGGACTTTTTAAGGCTAAAAAATAGGGATTTAAAATCACATAAAGGCAATAATGGCAGGTTGTTGATTGTTGGTGGAAATAATGATTACTCCGGGGCTCCAGCTATTGCAGGAATGGCTGCTATTGGTGCAGGTTGTGATCTTGTCTATGTTGCAACACCTGAAAAATCAGCTGAGGCAATCAAGTCAACCTCTCCCGATTTGATTGTAAAAAGTCTTGAAGGTGATAAACTTTCATTAAGCCATTCCTCTGAAATTTTGGAATTGGCTAACAGTGTTGATGCAGTTTTAATCGGTCCTGGTGCAGGCATTGATGAGGATACTGGAAAATTATTCAATGTACTGGTTTCAAAAATCAAAAAACCTATTGTTCTTGATGCCGACGCCTTGAAACAGGTTGAACTGAAACTGCTTAAAGGCCGTGAAGATATCATTCTGACACCTCATCTGTTCGAGTTCAAGTCATTTTTCAATGTTGAGTCTGATTTGAAATTGGATATTGACTCATATGACTTTGAAAAGGTTGACGAAAACATTACTGAGTTTCAAAAAATCACTCGCCAAATCAAGGGAACAGTCATTGTTAAGGGACAATATGACTTGGTGCTGTCCGGGACCCGATTCAGAATCAACAAATCAGGCAATCCTGGAATGACTGTTGGTGGAACAGGTGATGCATTGGCTGGAATATGTGGCGGTCTGCTCACACAGGATTTGTCTTCATTTGATTCTGCATGTCTTGGGGCTTTCATTAATGGTCTTGCGGGCGATGAGGCTTACAACGTCAAGGGAAACGGATTTTCAGCAACAGATTTGGTATCATATATCGGTAACGTGATTAAAAATGGATTATGTTAAGGGAATTTTTAAATCAAGGCCTAACCGTTTTATAGCCGAAGTTGAAGTGGATGGTAGTTTGGAAATCGCTCATGTTCCGAACACCGGCAGATGCAGGGAGCTTTTGCTTGAGGATGCTATTGTTTGGCTTAAGCCTTCCGACAATCCAAATCGAAAGACAAAGTTCTCACTTCACTTTGTGGAAAACAAGGGAGTGCTTGTATCATTATACTCTCAGCAAGCCAACAGTATTGTATATGATGCCATAAAAGATGGCAAAATAAAAGAACTTTCAGGCTATTCTATACATCAAAGAGAGAAAAGTGTAGATAACTCACGCATTGATATATACTTGGAAAATGAAAATCAAAAATGTTATGTTGAAGTCAAGGGAGTAACATTGATAATTGATGGTGAGGCAAGATTTCCGGATGCACCAACCGAACGTGGAGCAAAACATCTCAAAGAATTGATAAAACTTAAAAAAGAGGGCAACAGGTGCTGTGTGTTTTTCCTGATACAGCATCCTGCAGGTAAATTCTTCAGGCCGAATTGGGATAATGACCCGGTTTTCAGCGAAACCCTGAATGAGGCCTATGCTGAAGGTGTGGAGATACTTGTCTACAGATGTGACAATCAGCTGGATGGAATCGAATTGATTCCCGAATCACTCGACTTTGATTTGGGAAAATGTCTCGCCGATGGCATCGTTAATGACTAGGCTTGCAACATCATCGTAGGGAGTTTCACTTTTGTTTATCAAAATCAGATTCTTTCCGTTGAAATAATTTATCAGACCTGCTGCGGGATAAACCACTAAGGAAGTTCCTCCAATGATTAAGGTTTCGGCATTGGAGATGTAATCAATGGCAAAGCTTAACACCGCATTGTTCAGGGGTTCCTCATAAAGCACCACATCTGGCTTGACGATTCCTCCGCATTCGCACCTTGGAATGCCGTCACTTTCTAAAATATGTTCCAGCGGATATTCTTTATTGCATATTTGACAGTAGTTTCTGTGTATGCTTCCATGAAGCTCCAGCACTTCTTTACTTCCTGCCTTTTGGTGAAGGCCATCAATGTTTTGGGTAATCACCGCTTTTAATTTTCCTACCTTTTCCAATTCGGCTAATTTCAAATGGGCGGGATTGGGTTTGGCATCACTAAAAACTAGCGTGTCCTTGTAGTATTCAAAGAATTCCTCTGTATGGTCCAGATAATAGGTATGGGATATCAGATTCTCTGGAGTGTCGCCGTATTTTTCCAGACTCTTAAAAATTCCGCTTTCTGATCTGAAATCTGGGATGCCACTTTCCGTTGAAACGCCTGCTCCTCCAAAAAATACGATATTGTCGGATGTGTTAATAATTTCTTGCAGCTGTTGAATTTTAGACATATGGATAGTATATTTTTAATTCATATTAATTTTTTTCCAATTGTTTCTTTGTTGAAAATTGTCTTTTCTTTAGAATATTTCTTTAAACTTGTTAAATTATTTTTAAAAAGAACTAAATGCCTTTTATTCCATGAAAAACATTATTTTTAAATAGTATTTTAAACAAACTTATGATTAATTTGTTAATAAATGTTGGTGAGGTTATGGAGGATAACAATTCAAATCTTGATTGGATGATTTACTGGTCGCTACCTAAATTCAATCCCCGAAACAGTCAAATCAGACTCATCAATGAAGTAAATTTTGCAATAAAAGAGGGCTTTAAAAATATCATACTTGAAGCAGGAACTGGAACTGGTAAGTCTGCAATAGCTACGACTCTTGCTAACATGTATGAGGATTCCTACATCCTGACAATGACAAAACAACTTCAGGAGCAGTATCTTGATGATTTTGAAGAAATGCTTGTTGAGATTAAGGGTCGTGGAAATTATAAGTGCAACTATAAGGGAAGCTGTGACTTTTGTATCAAGGCCGAGTATAATCTAAGAAGATGCAGTGACTGTGAGTATCAACTGGCATTCAAAAGGGCTGTTGAGGCTAAAAATGTCATTACAAATTATGATTACCTCTACTATGCGGGCGTTGCTAATCCCATGCTTGATCCTCGTGAGCTATTGATTTTGGATGAGGCACATAACCTTGAACGTAAAATGCTTATGCTTTCATCCTCTGAGTTGAATCGTGAATATATTTCAACAAAATTCGGTATTGACATTTTCGAACCGATAATGTACGGCACCAAATCTCTCAACGATTTAAAAAGAAATCCTGAGTATTGGACAAGACTCTGTGACGATTTAATCAAGGAATGTAAAAAGAGGATTAAAAAAATTGAAGGGGATGCAAACAAGTCAGTTCAGGTAACCTTGGATGAATTCGAAAACGACCCTTCAAAGTATTCGAATTTTGACTATGTTGAAAAGCAAAATCTGGAGCAGGACATCAAGACATTTGCAGGTATTGGATTGGGATTGTCCCAGGAAGAGCTGATTATAGATTTGCCTAAGAAGGAAACAATTCTAAATAATGACATGGAAATTTCAGCGGAATTCAAACCGTTTTCCGTTGCTGATGATACTCAAAGCCTTCTGGAATTGGGAAACATCAGGATATTTCTAACAGGGACTTTGGGAAGCAAGGACAAGTTCTGTGAGTGGAACAATATCAATCCTGAAGAAACCTATTATATCTATGAAAAATCACCATTTGACGTTAGTAAAAGACCGATTTACGCTGATTTCGTTGGCAATATGAGCGGAAGCAGAGGCAAAACTCCGAGATGGAAAAACAAGCGTGCACTTTCAAAGCTCAGGCAATTGCTTGAAAAGCATAAGGATGAAAAGGGTGTCATTCACACTTCAAGCAACGAGCAGGCCTTTTGGATTATGAGTAACTTAAGGGATGACAGGCTGATGTTTGTCGGCGGTGAAGACAGGAACTATGTCTTGAAGGATTTCACAAAATCCGGAAAAAACACTGTTCTTATAGGCGCCTCAATAAAGGATGGTGTTGATTTCAAGGGAGATTTGTGCCGTTTCCAGATTGTGTTTAAGATTCCCTACCCTCAGCTTAATGAACAGGTAAAATATCGTAAGGCATTAGATCCGAAATGGTTTTATTATCAGACTGTAATGGCGCTGATGCAGGCTTATGGTCGTGGAATCCGGGATATGGATGATTGGTGTGTAATGTATATAATCGATTCAAGTTTCAAGCAATTGGTTGATTATAATCGCGGATTTTTCAACGAATACTTCCTTGAAGCGATACAAAAAAAGAAATAGGGATAGCGTAAAGCTATCTGTTTAATTTTTGATAATTTGCGGCTTGAATACCGTGGTGTTTAATCATTCCTTCAACTTCTCTTTGATCAGTGTCCTTGTCTTCAAAGGTAATCTGCTCGATGCTGTGTAAGCTGAATGGAGATTTTCTGACAATAGGTTGGATTGAACCTTTAAAGAGTTTCATTACGACTTCTCCGCTTACTCTTTCTTGCATGTTGTCGATTGCTTGGTCGAGGTCTTCTCTTAATGGTTCTTGCCAGAGTGCTCTGTAGACCAAATCAGCATAGAGTGTTGACATGTATTCTGCAAATCTTAACTCGTCAGTGGTTAAAACTAATTCTTCTAATGCTTGGTGAGCTGCAATCAATAATTTAGCTCCAGGGGTTTCGTAGATTTCCCTACTTTTAATGCCGATCATTCTGTTTTCAATGGTGTCGACTCTACCGATACCGTGTGATCCTGCAATTTCATTTGCCTTTTGGATGATGTCGATTAATGGCATCATTTCGCCGTTGATTGCTACTGGAATACCTTCCTCGAATTCGATAGATACTTTTTCAGGTTCGTCTTTAGCATCTTCCCAGGAGGCGGTCCATTCGTAGATGTCTTCCGGAGGTTCGTTTGCAGGGTCTTCTAGGACATCTCCTTCAATTGCTCTTCCCCAGAGGTTTTCATCGATACTGTAAATTTTATCGTAATTTAATTTGATTCCTTTGGATTCTGCATATTCTCTTTCTTCAGTTCTTGTCAAGTTCATTTCTCTGATTGGTGCAATGATATCCAAATCGGACATTGCGCGAATGACTGCTTCGAATCTGAATTGGTCGTTTCCTTTTCCGGTACAACCGTGTGCAATTGCAGTTGCTCCTTCTTTTTCAGCTACTTCTATAAGTTTTAATGCAATTAATGGTCTTGCAAAAGCAGTGCTTAATGGGTATCCTTCATATTCTGCATTTGCTTTAATTCCACGTGCGATGTATTCGTTAGCAAATTCTTCTTTGGCATCTATATTGTAGTGTTTTAATCCTCCAATGTTAGCTGCACTGTTTTTTGCTTTTTCCATTTCTTCTTCGCCTTGTCCCACATCTACACATGCGGTAATAACTTCTACATTGTATTTTTCTTCTAATAATTTAACACAAACGGAGGTGTCTAATCCTCCACTGAATGCTAAAAGTACTTTTTCTGTCATTTAGTCACCGTTAAAAATTTAATAATAAGAATTATCAAAATATATTTATATTGATTATACTATTTAATGGTGTATGAAAAATTAGTAATCATCATGGATTTTGTATTGAAATTGGAATTTAAAAAAAGTTTAATTTTTAGGCAGAAGAAAACTCTTAATTGAGGGATATAATTGAGGTTGATTGATTTCGGGGTTTTTAAATGACCTCAATCAAGAGTTAAAATGAGTTTCAAGTATTTTCATACTTTTCATCTCTCAATTAGTATATAGTTTTTCATAGTATATAAAAGTTTAGGTATACCTAAATTTTAACCAGTACACCTTTTTCTTCACAGAACTTTATCAGTCTGTCATATGTTGGATTTGTTTTTAAGGTATTTTTATTGCCTATTATAATAAGTTTACGTTTGGCACGTGTTATTGCAACATTCAATCTTCTTAAATCCTTTAAAAAACCAATATTGCCATTGTCATTACTTCTAACGGTAGAAATAATAATGATCTCCTTTTCCCTTCCCTGAAATCCGTCAACTGTCTTGACCTCAACGGGGGTCATGTCCTGGATGACCTTTACCTGGTCTGCATAGGGACTTATTATTCCAATGTCTTCCTCTTCAACGCCGATGTTGAGATAATCATTGACAATGTTTGAGCTGATTTCAGCTTCGATATGGTTGACAATTGATTTTGAATCTTTAAGATGAGTTTCACCTTCAATGTCGACATTTGAAGTGTCAATAAAAAGTAAAGCTTCCTCTTTTTGAGTTGAATCCAGGATATCATTGATGTTTATGTCATCAACGCTTGCATCACTTTTCAATCCGTTGTTGTAAAACTCCTGATTTGGAAACTTCATCAGCAGGTTGTTCATACGGTACTGGACGTTCAGCAGTTGGGATTTGTGGGGATATTTTCTAATCAATTCCTCAAACAGAGTTTTTTCAAGCTCTCCTGCCTTGTCACTTATTATAGTTGGCGGAAGCTGCTTGTGGTCTCCTGCAAGGATGAATCTGTGTGCCTTGGCAATCGGAATTAAAACGCTTGGGATTGTGGCCTGTGAAGCTTCATCGATAATTGCAACGTCAAATTTCACTCTTGCAATGGATTCCAGTGCCGCTGATGAGTTGGTTGCAAGAATGACGTCACTTGAATCGATGATGTCCTTTATCATCCTGTTTTCAATGCGTTTGATCTCGTCATGTGCCTCATCAATTTCCTGGTTTATTTCAATCCATTTCGCCATTGACTTTATCTTGTCCGCACTGACTCCGCGTGTTCCCTTGCCCTTTGATGCAAAATGAAGAATATCATAGTCTCCAAGTCCACGACGGTACTGGGGAGTTGGTTTTGTGTGGACTTTGCGCTTTTCAATCATGTTGTCGATTTTTTTGTGAATCTTTTTGATTTTCTTGTTAAGTTTGTGGTTTTCAACCTTGTATGCCAAAGTTTGAGTAATGTTGTGCTTTGAAACCCTCTGAGGATGGCCGAGCCTTGTCAGATTCAGTTTTTTGTTGTCCATTAAACGTTCCAGGATGTTGTCCACGGCTGCATTACTTTCGGCTGTGGCCAAAACCTTATGGCCCTGACGGGTTTCCTGTGAAATCAACTCAACCAGTGTTCTTGTCTTTCCGGTTCCGAATGGTCCATGTATCAAAAAGAAGTTTTCACATGAAAGACTATTTTCAATTGCTGATTTCTGGGATTCATTGAGGTTTTCGTCAATGTAGCTGATATATGGTGTGTCCCTGTTCTTTTTTGGATCCCTTTCGTTTAAAATATATTCCAGGGCATTTTTACCCTTCAGGCTCAAATGTTTCAGATTGTCTTCCATTCTTCTGAATGTGATGTCATTAGCATACAAATCAAGTCTGGTTTTTTTCTTGATTGCCCATTTCGGCACTCGCTTGTCAAATGCAACCTTGATGAATCGGGCACCCTTTTCGGTTACGGTACCTGTCAGGTCACTTCTAAGTGGATTGTCTGTACTTACCAGAACCATGTCTCCAACGGATATTTCGGTATCAATGGTTTCTGACATTCCAAACTGGACAATCTGCATTCCCAGTTCCTTTCCCAGACTTTTACCTTTGACCTTGTTGACGGCCCTTCCGAGTTCCTCTCTTTTCTGACCGGACATTGTACTGATTTCACGGGTCATCAAATCGATTTCGGCATCTCTTTCATAATTGATGAGAGTAATTAGATTTTTAATAAATTTCTTCATTTTCATACTTATTTTTAAATAAGAGTTTTACAGTATATTTAATTATGCATTTTAGAAAAATTGAGGAATTTGGTAATCTTGAAATGGCTTACGTCTCAGATATTTCCGGAGGATACATTTCACGAAACAAGCACCTTTTGAACAATATGGAATTGAACAGGTTCACTCAATTTTTGCTGGAAAAATGTGTTTATGGAACTCCCATATTCAAATTGGGAAACGGAGGAAACAGGATTTTGGTTCTCTCAGGAATTCATGGCAATGAACTGGGTCCTCAACTGGCCAATGTCAGACTTCTGAATCAATTCTTGGATAAGAAATTAAACCATACTATATATTTCATTCCCTTTGCAGCTCCAAAGGCTTCAATGAACAATGAAAGAACATTGAATGCAATGGATCTGAACCGTTCAGCACACATTGCAAATTCCGTCAGCAATCTCATAGTCGGTGCCGTTGATGAGTTGGGCATTAACTTTGTGGGGGATTTCCATTCCACAGCATATAATTCAAATCCCGGCATTGAAAGTGTATTTTCATCAAAATCCCCAACACCCGAAAGCTTTCTGATTGCTACCTACATTTCAAGGGATGTGGGATCTGATGTTATTGCATATGACTATGCAGGTTCATCATATAAGGGTGCCGTTGAGGATGTCTGTAATTTGAATGGGATACCTGCAATTACATGCGAAGTTTTATCCCCATTTGCAAGTGTCGGTGAAGGGGCGGTTGACAAATCATTTGCCCAGATGATGAGCTTTTTGACTTATTTTGGTGTTTAAATTATCTTTTTTTTATTTCCTCCTTTTTAAAAAGTCATATAAATTTTATATAATATTTTGAATAAAATAACATTATATTAAATATATGGGAGAAATATTTATTAAAGTAAAAATTATTTTTACTGTATTATTCGTTTTGGTTTTTCTTGGTTTGAGCTGTGTAAGTGCCGAAGAAAATCAGACTGATCTTGCAGTTGATGATTTTGGACAAGACCCGGAAATATTGACTGTTGATAATGAGGATTCAGGAAGTTTTACGGAATTAAAAACTAAAATTGCCGAATCTGGAAATGAATTGAAACTGGAAAAGGACTACAAGTATATTGGGGAATCCGACAGTGAGGTAATTAATGGGATTGAAGTGGAAAAAAGTGATTATGTCCTTGACGGTCAGGGTCATACTATTGACGGATCTGAGGTTGCAACATTATTCAGATTTTCAGGAGATAATATAACAGTTAAAAATCTCCGGATTATCAATACTTATGCTGAAGACAGCCAATCTTATTCTGCATTGTATTTTCAAAACGATGGTGTGATAGATAACTGTACCTTTGAGAATAATAGGGTGCAGGCTAATGGTGGAGCGATATATGCATATGAACTGGATTTAATAGATTCTTCATTTGAAAATAACAATGCTAAAAAAGGGGGAGCCGTATATTTCAGTAAGGGAACAATAACCGGTTCAAACTTCACAAGCAACAGTGCTGATGAAGGTGGGGCTATATACTTTTTGGATAATGCTACTATAATTGATTGTAATTTTAAAAATAATTTCGTTAATTATGAGGGTGGAGCCATTTTTGGAGGTAATGTTTCAATTAGTGACTCTAAATTCATCAATAATTCCGCAAACAATGGTGGAGCGACATATATTCTCTTCAATGGGATAGTTACAACCTCTAAATTCATCAACAACATTGCTTATACGGGGGGAGCACTATGTAGTGAAGGTCAAATTTTAACTATTAAAACTACTCTCTTTGAAAACAACAATGCAGCGGAATATGCTGGTGCGGTTTATATGGCTGAATATACTGAAGTTAATATCTCAAATTCATTATTTGATGGCAATTGTGCTGGAGAGGATGGTGGAGCAATACTTTGTCAATCCAATATTGATTTGGATAATTGTAATTTCACAAATAATAAGGCATGGGCCGGTGGGGCATTGTACTTTGTAAATGATGCTGCTGTCAATGGCTTGGTATTTAAAAACAATTCTGCTGTGCTAAGCGGCGGGGCATTATTCTTTGAAAACAATGGTATTGTAAACAATTCTCTATTTGTTGATAACCAGGCAGATAATGGAGGAGCTATTGAATTTTCCAATAATGGAACTATGGATAACTGTAAATTCTATAATAATCAGGCGAAACAGTATGGTGGTGGTGCAGTGGACGTTGATGGCAATGGTAAAATCTTAAATTCTCTATTTGTAAATAACACTTCAAAATCCGGAAATGCCGGAGCAATATATTCTGCCAATAATGTCAGTGTCGATTACTGTAATTTCACTAATAACTCTGCTTATCAAGCAGGTGGTGCAATTCAGTTCTATGTTACCGGTAGCGTTAACAATTCAATATTTGTAAATAACAGTGCAAGACATGGTGGCGCAATTGAGTTTTTTATCTCTGGTGGAGAAGTTATTAATTCAATTTTTGAAAATAATTCTGCAAGTGAAAAAGGTGGTGCAATATATGGACCTGCAATCATTTCCATCAGTTCCACATTTAAAAACAATAAGGCAACCAATAATGGTGGAGCTATTGACATTGAAGATGCAGGATCAGTTTTAAACTCCAAATTCTATGATAATCATGCAACTAACAACGGCGGAGCTGTTTGGATTTTAACTGGGGAAATCAACAATTCAACATTTGAAAACAACATTGCTAAAAATGGTGGTGCAGTATTCTTTAAAAACAATGGAACAGTGGACGAATCCACATTCACAAACAACAATGCCAGTGAAAGTGCAGGAGCAATATCACTTAATGGTGGAACAATCAACAATACCAACTTCACAGGCAATCATGCGAGTACTGCAGGTGCAATAAGTACTTCAGGTGATTTAACTGTTGCATACATAAGTTTCAAAGATAATTCTGCAACAGATGGAAGTGACGATATAGTTTTAATCGGTGATGCAAAACTTAAATATCTTGCTATCATTAAGATTGTGAAAGTTGAAAATGCCAATTATGGGGGAACTGTTAGAATCACTGTAAATGTGACCGGAGAGGATGGCACTACACCTTTAAGAAATGGTACTGCGGCTATTGTAATTAATGGAAAAACATATTCTGCCGAAGTTTCAAATGGAACTGCAACAATTGCTATTTCTGGTTTGAATGCCGGAAGTTATGGTGCAAATGTTACATTAATCTCTGAGGGTTATGTCGCTTTAAGTAAGGAAGTCAAATTTCAGATATCTAAAATAATGTAAAAATCATAGCTTCTGCTAAATCATACGTTATCAATTATTGTGGAAAGTATAGCATTACTCTAAAAGATATTAATGGTAAATTGTTAAGAGGTTTAAAAGTTACTTTCACTTTAAATGGTAAATCTATAGGTTCTGCAACCACAAACTCCAAAGGTGTTGCAACTATCAGTTTGACTGCCAAAGCACTAAAAACTGCTAAGGCAGGAAAGAAAAATCTTGTTGTCAAATTTGGTGGAAATGGAAATTATAACTCTGTTAGCAGTACCGTTAAAATAACACTCAAAAAAGAAAAAACCAAAATAGCTGCCAAAAAGAAGACATTCAAGAAGTCAAAAAAGACTAAAAAATATATGATGGCCCTGAAAAACAGTAAAGGCAAGGCAATTAAAAAGATGAGAGTTACCTTAAAAATCAAAGGCAAAACCTTTAGTGCCAAAACCAATTCCAAAGGTAAAGCCACATTTAAAATTAAAAAATTAACTAAAAAAGGTACTTTTAAAGCGGTTATCAGGTTTAAAGGAAACAAATATTACAACAAAGTAACTAAAACTGTTAAAATTAAAATCAAATAGGAATTTTTATTCCTATATTTTTTTCTATTTTTTTTGATTACCAAATGCTCTCTGGTTAATCTTTTAAATACTCAACACCTATTTTTAATTAAGGTGATTAGGTGTCGTCTTATAAGGGTCATTCGATATTTGCATTTTTACTCTCGTTGATGTTTTTTCACAGTCCTCTAACAATTGCTTTAACATTCATTGGTGCAAATATTCCTGATTTTGATCATAAATTCAAAAAGGATCATGTCTATAAGATGATTATTTTAGGATTAATAGTGTTTATTTCACTTTATATCCTCAAATTACCTTATTATATTGGATTGATCATTGTATTTTTAGGTGTCACTTTTTATTTTTCAGAGCACAGAAGTTTCACCCACTCCATTTTCGGGGTATTGACATTAACCTCTGCGGTGGCTTTGATATTGATTTGGGCGTCACAGCTGGTTGATGCGGTAACAATCATAGATAATCATTACCTGCTTATGGCCATTCTGATTGCTCTTTTAAGCTTTCTTTTTTTAAACAAGAAGCTGCTGATGATTTTTCTTCCATTGTTTTTCATTGCATTGTTTGTCATTCCGGTAATGGAAATTTCATATATTGAAATCGTTTTGAGTTTATTTTTGGGCCTCTTTTCCCATATTGTTTTGGATTCATTCACTCCTGCGGGAATTAAGATTTTTGCTCCCCTATCATCCAAAAAAGTTTACAGGAATTTTGGATTGAGCATGATATTCCTGTTGATTTTCGTGGCTATTATCTATAATATTCCAATCTTGTTTCAAATATTTGGAAATTATATTTTAAGCAGTTAAAACACTTTGCAGCTGAAAAATAGTCCTGAATTCTTAACCCATAGGCAGAACTTGGAAACTATATACAGCACTGGAAGTTCAATCAATGGTCCGATTACAAGTGCGATTGACACCAGTTCATGACCTGGGAATGAATTGATTGCAATTGCAAGGGCTAATGGTGAATTGCGTGCAAGGGTTGTCATTGTTAGACTTGCATATTCTGAGTATGTGAAATTGATTTTTTCAGATAATAACAAATCTATAATTACGTTGGCTATGAAAAACAGGATTAACGGAATGAATATGGTCAATACGGAATTCAGATTGTCGAAAAGCAATTCTCCCGGACTTGCAAAGATGCAGAATACTGCAAGTGATAAAAACCAGATCTGCAGGGAAGTAAACAGATTTGTTGCCTTTTCTTTTAAATCTGCATTTAGTATAAATTTGACGATTTGCGCTGCAACAAATGGGATTACGATAACTATCAACAGGGAATAGGCAAGCTGGGAATAGTCCATTGTATTTCCGCTTGAAAAGAAAATCATCAGATATATTGGCAGCAATATTATCTGAAGCACCAGGTTGATTGGAAGTATTGACAGACTTAATGTAAGATCTCCTTTTGCCATTTTGGTGAACACAAGATACCAGTCTGTACATGGGGTCAGTATCAGCATGAAAAACCCTACAAGGACATCCACATTTCCCTTTAAAAACAGTGAACCTAGAAAATATCCGAAAAGTGGTGTCCATAGAAAATTGATTATCAGGCTTGTTGAGGTGAATTTGACATTTTTAAAACTATTTTTCAATTCATTCATTTCCACTTCCAAAAATAATCCAAAAAGCATTAGGCATAAGAATAGATTTATCAAATGGCTTGAATTTTGTGCGATTATGTCTATATTTGAGAACAGGAGTCCTATTATGACTGCTGAAAAGATTATTATAGGTTCTAGTTTTTCTATCATTTCCATGTTTTCACCGTTTTAGGCATGACTAAATTTGTATGTTCAAATATATAATATTTTACATATTGCAAAAACTTCTCTAAATTCCAAATAAAATGTAATTTTGGGGGATTTTCTAAATTTGGTGAACAAATTTGTTCATATCAATTTTTTTAAAAATTTTTGTATAGTTTAACTTGGATTTCAAATAATTTTTTTAAAAAAGCATAACTTTATAATGAATAATCATGATAAATAATACTGTATGTAATGTCATTTTTTTTGACATTTTTAAATATAATTGAAATGGAGCTTGTTTAATGTTTTTGACTAGAATTGGGTACGGAATTGCTTATTTCGTAGTCCTTATTATAGAAATCATTAAATCAACCTTTAGTGTTGCATTTAGTGGAATTATGGGGAGAAATATTGATCCTGTAGTTGTGGACATTGAAACAGTATTGGAGAGACCTGTTTCCCAGACAATTTTAGCGAACAGTATTTCATTAACTCCTGGTACTTTGTCTGTCGATTTAGACAGCGAAAATAACATTATCAAAGTAGCTGCTATTTCTCCAAGAAAAAAAGAGGATATCATTCCTTTTGAACCTTATATAAAGAAAATGTTAGAATAATTAGCATTTTTATAAAAAATCGAGTGAGATAGTATGGATATATTGTTTATTTCAAAATATATTTTGCTTATTGCATTAATTATAATGATGCTGGCAGCCTTAAGAGCAGGTGCATACAAATCCACTTCCATGGGACTTTTAGGAAGTTCTGTAGTGGTTACAGCCTTTGCTGTTGCATTGCTCATCGTTGGAGGCACATACGGTATCCAATTTTATAGAGATATATCTTTAGCTTTAATGTTCTTTGGTTTTGTAGGCACTGTTGCTTTCGCTGTAACATTAGGAGGGGAAGATAAATGATAGAGTATATTCAATCAGCCCTTCTTCTGATATCAGCATTCTTCATTATTATTGCGGCAGTAGGTGTTTTAACATTACCAAACACAACCAAAAATGCAGTATATGCAAGAATCCACATTGTAGGATTGTTCGATATCGCATGTATACTTGCAATGATTGGTTTGGGTCAGTATCTCTTGGCTGGAATCTACTTTATTCTGGCACCATTTACAGCACATGCAATAGCTAATGCTTATTGGAAAAAAGAAGATAGAGAAAATAATGTTGATTTAATGACAGTTGAAGAAGAAGTAGATGAAAATCATCCGTTTATTCATCCTAAGGCCAAGATGCAGGCTTTGGAAAGTGAAAACTCAGAAAAACTTAAAGTGGATGAGAGATTTTCAGTAACTACAATAGAAATTGATGAGGGTGAATAAGATGTTGGAATATATATTATGTTTAATTGTAATATTAAGTGCAATTCTTGCCCTTATTCAGAAAGACTTACTAAAAGCGGCAATCCTGACCGGTTTCAGCGGTGGCGCTCTTGCAGTGATGTTCCAGATATTGCTGGCACCCGATGTTGCCCTGACACAGGCAATTGTGGGAGCGGCTATTGTACCTGTATTTATCGCTTTGGCCGTTAAGAAAACTCAAAGGAGTGATAGCTGATGGCACAGACTCAACTTGTAATATTGTTGACTTCCGCTGCTTTGATTATCATAGGTCTTTATGCGGCAATCTTTGTTGACAATATTATTAAAAAGATCATCGGTGTTAGTTTCATTGAAGAGGGAGCTAACCTGTTCATTGTTGCTATTGGTTATAAGGCAGGTGGGGTTGTACCAATCTTAATGCCTGGAATGGATACTTCATGGTTTGCATCAAATGCGGCTTATCCTCTTCCTTTCGGTCTGGTACTTACCAGTATCGTAATCGGTGCTAGTACCCTTGCGGTAATGCTTGCTTTAGTAATGGTTTTATACAAAAGATATGGTACATTATCTACAAAAGTGATGCTGGCCGATACATCAAAAAAGGAGGAATACAATGAATGAATTAATTCCACTTATGGTTATCGTTCCTCTCATGGCTGCATTATTGATAAGTGCATTTTCAAAATTCAACAAGGTAACTAAGATTTTCGCATTTGTTGTAGCGATATGCTTGCCGTTAATCCCATTGTTGTCTAATTACGGTCTTCACTACTTCGGTGGTTATGAGCCTATCCTTGACAACGTAACAGGGGTAATGTATCATCCGGCAATTACATATTCATTCACATTCCTGCAACAAATCATGATTGGTGCTGTTGGTCTTTTAACATTCCTGGTAATATTCATTTATCTTACAAAATATAAGGAAGTTTCCGGACCGTACTTATTCCTGTTGTTCCTGGGTACAGCTGCAGTAACTGCAATGATTATGACTGACGACATTTTCCACATGTTCGTCTTCTTTGAGATATTGGCACTGGCACAGGTAGGTATAGTTGCGGCATCTTCAATCGATTACAGTTATGAGATGGCTTTGAAATATATGGTTTTAGGATCAATCGGTTCTCCAATAATGCTTTTGGGAATTGGATTCCTTCTCGCATTGACCGGTAGTGTAAATGTAACAGATATTGCTGCTGCAGTTCATTCAGGTTTAATTGATGCCACATCTCCAGTATTTTTATTATCACTCGCTTTAATATTCTTTGGTTGGTTATATGCATCTGGTTTACCACCATTCCATACTATAAAATCTGGAATTTATTCAAAGGCTGAACCTCACGGAGCAGCACTCCTGCAGTCATTTACAGTTATTTCAATGATTTCAATCGTATTGATTCTTATCAGAATTTATGCTTCACTTCCAATCTTTGAAGTACTCATAGTTTTCTTCTCTATCTTGGCTATGGTTTTAGGTGTTTCACTCGCACTTACTCAAACAGACTTCAGAAGAATGATTGGATTTTTAGCAGTGGGAGAATTAGGTTTCATCGGTTTAGGTATTGGGCTTGGAACAAACTTTTCAATAACAGCAGGACTTTTCCAGGCATTGAATGAAATCTTAATCACTGCATTGTTATTCGTAGGATTCGGTGCAATCGTTGAGGCGACAAACGAGGTTGATACAAGAAAGCTTGGTGGACTTCTGGCATACCATCCAAAAGTAAGTATCATGCTTTTGATTGGTGGTATGGCGATGGCAGGTGTACCTCCATTAAACGGTTTCCAATCCAAGTTAATGCTTGTTCAGGCATCATTAAGCTGTGGATTCCCAGAACTGTCCATTTTGGCGATCATGGTTAGTATAGCAACATTCGTGGTATTCATGAAAACATTCTATACCATATTCTTAAAACCGAAACCAAACGATTTGGAACTTGAAGGATTGGAGGTTCCAAGGGCAATGATTTTTGCCATGGGAGTTCTATTAATTATAATAATTGTATTGGGTATCTTCCCGGATGTCGTTACACAGGGCATTTCTAACTTTGTAGGAGGGATATTATGAAACTCTATGATCAGATATTCAATGTTGTAAAGCAATTCAAGAAATTGTTCTCTCCAGGACCTGTTACAAATGCGGATGTTTCCGGTAGTATCACTGCGGAAATATTCCTGATTGTATCATTGGTTCTATCAGCATTATTATTGAGACATGTAAGTGTTTTACTTGCAGGATTGGTTGCATTGATACTGGCAATCGTCCTTATTTCAAATATTCCACTTATTCCTAAGTTTAAAATTGAACAGGAAGATTCTCTTGAAAAAATGTTATTCTATGCGGTGGTCACACTTGCATTGATTGTCACATTCATGTACTGGGGTGGTAACCTTGTCTAATCCAACTATTCGTAATTTACTTGCAGCGGTTCTCACAGGAATATTTTCCGTCACATTGCTTGATGCGGTATTCCATTTAAGCAGCATGATTAACCCTGGTGTAAGCTATATCTACAACGCTTTGGGAACTCAAATTGCTCCAAACCTAGTTACCGTTGTTATATTTGATTTCAGAGCATACGATACATTGGGAGAATCAATTATATTATTGACTGCCGGACTGGTTGTTTTGTTAATATTCGGCAGAGGATTATTGGGGGATAAAAGATGAGTCAAGGTAGTATGATTTTAAAACTTATATCTTTGCCAATTTCAATCATATTGATTTGTCTTGGTATAATGACCATTCTTGGAGGTCACATCACTCCTGGTGGAGGTTTCCAGGGTGGTGCAATGATTGCAAGTGGAATTATATTGTCTATACTTGTCTATGGAATAGGTAATTCCCCATTAGAATTGTCACACTTATATATTGAAGTATTGGAATCCGTTGGTGCATTGGGTTTTGTAGTCTTTGGACTGATCGGTTTGTTTGTCGGAGGATTTTTCCTCTACAATGTAGGTACAGATTTATTCAATATCGTTCCTTCATCCATTCAGACTATCCTACACTATCCGGATGTTACAAATGCAGGTATTATTCCATACCTTAACATATTCGTAGGTTTAAAGGTATTTGTGGGACTGTCTTCAATTGTTATTGCATTTGCGGGTTTCAAAAAGATTGTTGAGGAGGGTGAATAATGTTATCTCTTGGACCAATAATATTCGGACTGATATTGGGCTTGGTTATCGGATCACAGATAAAGCTCAATGTTAACGATACTCATTTCACTCTCGGAGCGTTTATTATAGTACTTATTGCAGGAATTATTGTCGCATGGCAATCCGGCAACTATCCGTTTTATACAGACTTGCCGATTTCCACCGCATTTTTATCTGCATTAATAGGAATTTTTGTAGGCAAACTAATATTTGCAAGGAGTAAATAAGGGGTTTTATCATGTTTTTGTCAACTAATGTATGTGATGAGGAATGCATTAAATCATGTCCTACAAAATCCATTAGACTGGTTAATGGGGTTCCGTTCAGTTGTCTGACATGTGGAATTTGTCAGAAAAACTGTCCGAATCATGCAATATTTAAAAACAGCTATGGAGGATATGTTGTAGACAGAGCCAAATGTAACGGCTGTGGAATGTGTATGTACAACTGTCCGACAAACAACATTACAATTGAAGACGGAATTGTCTACGGTATATGTTCACGCTGTGGTGTATGTGCAGAGAAGTACCCTGATTGTCGTGTAGACGGTTTTGAATTTGAAAGAGACAAACAGATTACATTAATCAAATCATTTAACATTTTAAATCCTCCATTGGATAATGTGCCACATAAAAGTGAAAATCTGGTCACTGAAGTTTCAAGAACATACTTCGGGACTGATACAGAAAAATGTATACTCTGTGGCAGATGTGAGGAATACTGTCCAACCGGGGCAATACATGTCAAGGTGGATAGGGATGAAGGAATCTGTCGTGAATGCAGAATCTGTGCTGATGTCTGTCCTAATGAATCAATGAACAAGCATCAGATGGTAAATTCATATTCATGTACCCTTTGTCTGAACTGTATGAAGGCTTGTCCTCACAATGCGATTTCAGTGGATGACTTTAAAATCGTTATTAATAAGTTAAATCAAAAGCCGGCAGGTAAAATCATATCCTGTTTGAACTGCGGATTGTGTGCGGACCTGTGTGAAAACGGATCACTTAAAAATGATGATGGTAAATTAAGGTATGATCCGACACAGGATACTGAAAATGTCACACATGATTTGGCTATTTCACATTGTCCTGTTCTCACACTTCGTGAAGACGATGAGATGTTTATATATGATGAAATTGATGATGCAGAGCTTCCTACATTGTCCGGTTTCTGTGTAAGCTGCGGTAAATGTGTACAGGTTTGTGATGATGCCAAAGCCCGTCAGGTAATGACACAGACATGGGACGGCAAGGTCACAGACGACTGTATTTCTTGTGGAATCTGTGTGGAAATGTGTCAGGAAGACGCAATCACATTGCACAGGGGTAAGATTTCTGTTGATTTGGCTAAATGTATATTATGTGAAAACTGTGCGGTTCATTGTCCTGTTGATGCAATTCCAAAATCTACAATGTACAAGAATGAAATAAAAGACGGATTTAACTTCATTGAACAGGAGTTATGTATGCATTGTGGAGTATGTTACGGAATTTGTTCATATGATGCAATCGAAAAGATTGACGGTAACTATGTGGTCAAAGAGGAAAACTGTACCTATTGCGGTGCATGTAAAAACGCATGTCCTGCAAAGGCGTTCCTGTTTGAGAGAAATTTCAAAGATTCAATAGAGGGTATTTAAATGAGTAGTATACTAAGAATAGCTTTAGAAGGAGCATTTACTAACTTTAAAAGAATCTTTTTTGCAGCTGATAGAGTTACAGACATGGAATTGAGAAAGCAAATCTCAACACTGTCCGTTGAAGTGGATGACCGTGTTGACGAAAAGGCCTGTATTGGATGTGCAGGTTGTGCCAATGTCTGTCCGACAGGTGCGGTAGAGATGAAAAAATTGGCTAATCCAGTTAAACTGACAGATAATTGGACCAAAAGTGAAGTACCTGAAATTAATCTTGAAAAATGTGTTGTATGCTATTACTGTCATGATTTCTGTCCTGTATTTTCACTTTATGGTGAGAAAGGAACAATACATCCAAGTAATGTCGGGGACATTGAAGTGGACATTGCAAGCGCACTTGAACAGCCATTTAAAATTTCTGATGATAAGCTTAAATTCATTGCACAATACCTGTCAGATAAAACAGTATTGAAAAATAGAGAGGATGGTGATTAGATGGGAATTAAATCATTTTCAAGGGCAAGGGCAATTCACGTCATGCTTGTTTATACAGGAGGATGTAACGGTTGCGATATTGAAATTGTAAACTCAATATTATCACCACGTTTCGATGCTGAACAGTATAAGGTGTTTTTAACATGGAATCCTCGTGAAGCTGACGTATTGGTTGTCACAGGTCCTGTTACACATTTTAATAGAAAACCATTGGAGGCAATTTATGAGGCTATTCCTAATCCTAAATTGGTTGTAGCCGCTGGAAGTTGTGCACTGATGGGTGGTGTTTATAAGAACTGTTCTGGTGACATTCCTTCCGAAGAAATTGAAGGACCAGTTGAAAACATTATTCCGGTTAACGCTAAGGTTCCGGGCTGTGCCGTAAGGCCTCAGGATGTTTTGGCTGGAGTTGTATCACTATTACCTACATTATTAGATGCGGATTAAGAGGGGGAATTTGAATGGATGAAAAAGTACCAAGAAGCAATATTATTGAAACTGAAATTCCAATGGGTACAGTTCACCCTGCTGCATTGGAGCCATATAGGGTAAGGTTTTTTGTAGAGGATGAAATCGTTCAGGAAGCCGAAATAACTATTGGTGTTAATCATAGGGGAATAGAAAGGATCATGGAAGGACTTCCGGTTGAAAAGGCTAATGCATTGACTGAAAAAATATGTGGAATTTGTTCAAACGCACATATATGGAATTCATGCAGAACAGCCGAAATGGGTTTGAATATCGAAATTCCGGAAAGGGCCAAATACATTCGTGTAATTATGAGTGAACTTGAACGTTTACACTCACATTTCTTATACCTAGCACACGGTTGTGAGGTATTGTCTCATGAAACATTTTCAATGAGGGTATTCTACCTGAGGGAAATAGTAATGGAACTGCTTGCAATGATTGGAGGAAACCGTGTACAGTACGGTTGCTCTGTAATAGGCGGAGTAAGGCCAAGATGTGATTTGAATGAAGCAAAGCTGTTAAGACTCAAAAATGATATGGATGCGATTGAAGAGGGACTTACCGGATTTGTTGATAGATTCATGGCTGATTCCATCCTATTGTCAAGGGTTACAGGCATAGGAGTACTTCCTCAAAAGCAGGCTATCGAACTGGCAGTTACCGGACCGACTTTAAGGGCAACAGGCGTTGCAAGGGATTTAAGAACAACAATGTTTGAATATGACGATTTTGATTTTAATGTAATAACCCAACCTGACGGTGATGTAAAATCAAATCTTGTCATGAGGGCATTGGAGTCATTTGAGTCAATTAAACTCATAAGGCAGGCTATTGCAAACATTCCTGAAGGTAAAGTAATAAACCGTGACTGGGAAATGTTTGACACAGACATTATTCAAAGTTACATTGAAGTTCCAAGGGGAACTTTATATCATTCATACGCACTGGAAAGCGGAAGGGTAAGACATTCAATTATCAGGACCCCTTCAATGGCAAATATCGGTGCAATGCAATATGCATGTATTGGAGACCAAATTACTGATGCACAATTATGTATCGTACAATGTGATCCATGTTTCACTTGTACAGATAGGGCAATAGAGATTATAAGGAGGTAAACAATGTTTGAAAGTACTTTAATCAATTCAGTTCTTGCAGTAATATTGACTGTGCTTGTTTGTTTTGTAATTTCAACATTACTTCCGGGTATTGAGAGAAAATATATTCATGCAAGAATCCAGCAAAGGATTGGGCCTCCGGTGACATCTCCGGGAATTATGGCTCCGCTCAAATTCATGTTCAAGGAAAACGTTAAAATTTCATCTCCCGTTCCGGGATTGTATAAGTTATTGCCGATTCTATGCTTTTTAGTGGTATTGTGCGTTTTAATTGCATTGACTCCTCAAGCATATAAGATTCCTGCTTTGGCAAGTCTTGTGGCTATTGTCGGATTTTTAAAAGTCGAGGAAATCTGTTATGTATTGATGGGAGCATTGTCCAAATCCGTAATGTCAGTTAACATGCCGTTCCCTGACCAAATCAAGGGAGCAGCTCATCAAAATGCTAACCGTTCATTCATTGAGGATATAAGTGCAAGAAGATCACTCAGGATGATTACCTACGGTTCATTCCCACTGTATCTGGCATTGTTTGCACCGGTTACTGCAGCGGGAAGCATATTCCTGAAGGATATCGTTGCATACCAGCAGGCACACGGACCATTCCTATTTACTGTAGCAGGTGGAATCGCAGCAATAGTATTTTTCATCGGTTACATGATAATTTTGAATGAATATCCATTTTCAATCATTAAGGCAAAAAGTGATGTTATTGAAGGACCATACATGGAGTATGCGGCCAAATATAGGGCAATAGTAGTTGTAACCAGAGGATTTTTCATGTTCGTACTCGGTGCGGTATTCTCAGTATTGTTCATTGGAGTTCCGCCAACAATCTTTTCATGGGGAATTCTTGTCAATATTCTTGTTGCAGTCATATTCGTGTTCATGATGGGAATATTTTCAGCTTTCGCTCCGGTATTTACAAATAGGCAATTGCTGCCAACCATTTTGGGAACTACATTGCTTGGAATTTTAGCCATTGTTATCGGATTATTGTAGAGGTGATTATTTATGAAATTTGTTATGAGACCGTATCACATGGTAAGTCTTGGAGGATATATTGTTGAATGGGATTTCCCATACAGGGATCTTATCATTGTAAATAAAACCTCTGAACCAATTAAAGTTGAAATACCAGTATTTCATGAGGAATGGATTCAGGAACACAGGGATTTGGGTCTTGAGGTCATTCCGGTTACTGAAAACGACAATTATTTGAGCATGTGGAAAAGGGCACATGCGGAACTTGATAAAGTAAGGCCAAAAAATGAGTGATTATACATTAACAATTAAATCTAGTGAGAAAAAGGGCGTACTTGATGATATCACTGATGTTATCACTGCTCATGGTGCTAATATTAGTTATGTTCATCTTTTCGTTGAGAAGAATAATGTAGGCTCCATCAATTTGGAGCTGGAGCATGTCGAAGACATTGACGAATTGCTTTCTGATTTGGATGATATTGAGGAAGTCCTTTCTGTGGAATTGCATGGTTCTCAGTTAGATATTTATGGAAAACGTATAATCATTGTCGGTGGTGGAGCACAGGTGTCCCAGGTTGCAATGGGTGCTATAACAGAGGCCGACAGGCATAACATCCGTGGGGAACGTATCAGTGTCGATACAATACCTCTCGTTGGCGAAAAATCAATTGCTGAGGCTGTTGAAGCAACTTCCAGACTTCCACGTGTAAGTGCATTGGTGCTAGCTGGTTCACTTATGGGTGGCGAGATTACAGAAGCCGTTCGTAAAGTTAAGGATTCAAGCAACATCACTGTAATCTGTCTTAATATGCCTGGAAGCGTAACCAAATATGCTGATTTAATCATAACCGATCCGATTCAGGCAGGTGTTTTGGCAGTAATGTCAATAGCAGATACTGCGGTATTCAGTATTGCACGTTTGGGTGACAATATCAAATTTTAATTCATGTTTATGGACGTATAGGAATTAGGAGTTATTTTCATAACTCCTTTTTTCATTATTTTTAATCGCAAACGCAAATGTCTGCATAATCGCATTTTTCACATTTTTTTGGATTTTTTTTAACATCTGGCATCTTTTTATTATCAATGACTTCTTTTACTTCACGCAGGATGTCAAAATAATTTTTTCGCAATTCAACGTCCATTACCACAGGACGTCTGTCATTGATTTTTTCATAGTCAACAAATCCCACATAAACGTCATTTCCAAATTCCTCTTCAATAAGTATTGCATGAGATGCAAGTTCAATGGCATCCTGGTCCCAAACGCCTTTTAATGGAGGATTTCCACTTTTTAAAAGTATTGGATAATATTTTCCGTCGACTATCTCAATTTTATCACATATTCCAATCACGTCCATGCTTTTGTCCTTTATGAGAAATGAGTACATGCAGTTTGGGAAAAACATATCCATTATTTCGTAGGCATGCCTGTCGTGGATTGTCATTGTCTGCTTTATTTTTAATGAGGTGATTTTGATGTTGAAATAGGCATTGTCAATAATATTGTTGATCTGTTTGTTTTCAAGTCCAATGTTCATTGATTTGATGGTGTCGGTGGTGTTTTTGATGTATGGGTCGATATTTTGAGATAAGACACTTTCAATTTCTATTAAAGTCATGTCTTTTTTGACTTTACGCATATTTTTCTTGATTAGGTCCTGAATGTCAATCTTTAACTTCTTTAGCTCATTTGATAGTTGATAATTATTGTTCTCGCTCGAATCGATATGGATTTGGTGATATAATTTCATTGGACAGTACATGTATTGTTTTATAGAAGAAACTTTTATCATTTTAAAACCTCTTAAATTCAGTATTATTACATTATATCTACTGATATTTAAATTAAGAAGTTTTAAATGCCTACAATTTTTTTAAATAAAATAAAAAAAGTAAATAGCTAATAATTTAGCTATTTGAAATTAATTTTCCACATT
Organism: uncultured Methanobrevibacter sp.; assembly: GCF_902788255.1. Lineage (NCBI taxonomy): Archaea > Methanobacteriati > Methanobacteriota > Methanobacteria > Methanobacteriales > Methanobacteriaceae > Methanobrevibacter > uncultured Methanobrevibacter sp. The sequence continues at coordinate 55,829 of NZ_CADAJR010000003.1, read as the reverse complement.
ATAGTAATTTTTATTGACTGCCGGTAATTTTGCAAAGATGGCTGGAACCACTATTAATATGACTGTTAATATTGCCATGATGGTTACGCTCAATCCGTCAGCTGTGCTTATGGTTGAGATGATTCCCTGAATCCAAAGGCCCAATATACAGATAGGCAATATGAATTTGATGACTGTTTTCCAGGTTTTACCGACGGTAATGGATGAATTTTTGTTTAGGGTATCAATTAAGTCATCAAATTTGTAAATCCAACCGAAGATTATGCATTCAAGAAGTATTGCAAATAATAATGCGAAATTATTCAGGTATGCATCAAATACTCCCAGTATTGTACTTCCGATACCTGTTGCAAAGATGGCGGATATTAAAAATCCTATTATGCATACTGCTGTTGCGGTCTTTTTACGTTCAATAAGGAATTTTTCTGAAATTGAATAACATACTCCTTCAAGAAGTGCAATAACTGATGTTATTCCGGCAAACAATATGCATATGAAGAATGCCGGTCCGATTATGTATGCGACAGGTCCCATTGTATTGAATACCTGTGGGAAAACTACGAATGCAAGTCCTGTTCCTTCGGTTACAAGTTCATTGAATGGAACTCCGGAGGATAGTGCCATAAACCCGAGAATTGAAAAAATTCCTATTGAGTTGAATACCTCAAATCCTGAGTTTGAAAATGCTACGATTATTGCATTGTCAACTAATTTGGATCCTTCCGGCAGATAACTTGCATAGGTCATTGCTATTGCCATTCCCAAACTGAGGGAGAATACGATTTGTCCAAATGCTGCCAGCCATACATCAAGATTGGTCAGGGCACTCCAATCAGGATTGAAAATTTGTGTATATCCAAGTGAAGCACCTGGAAGTGTCAATGAGAATATTACGATTCCCACAACAATTAAACAAAGTAATGGTAATAATATTTGGCTGACTTTACCTATTCCATCATTTAAATCCCTTTTAATAATCAGCCATGCAATTAACCAGATGATGAATACTGATATCAATACATTTGGAACGATTGTAAATATTCCTGATACTGACTCTGTTGCATGCAAAACATTGTTTGCAAAATACAGGTCGGGATTTGCTCCCCATGCTTTTGTAAAACTTAATATTATATAAATAAAGTCCCATGCGACTACACATACATAATATGTTGTAATTAAAAATACGATTAATAATATGAACCATGCCACGGGTTCCAATTTGTCCTTTATTGAGTATAATATTCTTGCAATTGATTTTTTAAATTTAAATCCTACAGCATATTCTACAAGGACGAATGATATTCCAAGTAAAAACAGTGAAACGATGTAGGGGATCATGAATGACCCTCCACCATTTGAATATAAAACATTTGGGAAACGCCAAATGTTTCCAAGACCTACTGCAGAACCTATCATTGCCATCATAAATGCAAGATTACTATTCCACTCTTGTTTTTTTGTCTCTGTCATTTTATCACTTAAGTCTATGCTTAATATATTTGTCAGTGAAGTTTATATAGTATTCTATTGATTTCGATTAACAAATTTTTATTAAAAATAGATATTTTGAATATAATCAGAATTAAATGTTAAAATTTTTAAATATATTATGATAAAATAAACAATGTTTAAAAATAAAAAAAGAATATTGTGAAATATTGATTTCACATAAATTAAGCGGGACTTTCTTTTAATTTTACGTACTCGTCAATCGCTTCACGGGTGGTTCCGACAACCAGACGGTAGTGTGAAAACTCGCCGTTGACGATAACCTTTTCGACTTTACCTTTCGCTATGACATGTTCACCGTCAACCACTTCGCCTGCGTAGGTGTGTGTAAATGAGACGATTTCAGTCAATGGGAAATCCACGCCGTCAAGATGTTTGACATTTTCAATTGTGTATAATGATGGATTGTCAAAGGCTCCAAGGGCACTTATGATGTCGGCTTCGATTTGTTCAATTCCCTGAGGTTCGTATACTGTATCTCCCCATTCTCCTTCGATTTCATCATAACCCTTTGTGGCAAGTATGTCGAATAATGTTCCGTTAATTGTTCCACGGTTTGCCTTTCTGTTCTCATACCATCTGAATTCTTCTTTGCTAAGGCTTGAATCAAACATTCTTTTGTCATATACAAAATCCCAGTAATCGTTTGTGATTCCCTCGACTGTAATGTGTTTGTCAACCTGTTCAATATATACTTCCTTTCCCCTATACTGTTTAAAGGCTTCAATGGCTCTTCTGTGGTTGTCAAGTCCGTACACTACAAAGTCAAGGTCGGACACGTCACTTTTTTGAAGGCCCGGAAGAATTGATCCTGAAATTCCCAGATGGTCATATGGGATATCAGCCATGAAATGGAAAAAGTCGGCAACATCCATCAGCTTTGCAATGAGTTCAGGATTTTTCACCTCTCCTCCATTTTCAAAGGTTTCCTTAAGGCCAAGCAATCTCTGTTCCGGCTTTATGATTCTTTCAACCTTGTCTGTTGGCACTCCCATCATTTCAACATTGGTAACGTCGCTGAAGTATAAATATTCGGGGTGATTTTGCCTCAGGTATGTGTATGCCTCTTCGGATCCTACCTTTCTGTATCTTTTACCGTCCTTTTCACGATCACCGTTTTCATCTGGAATGTATCTTAAAAAGGAAATCACCCGGTCTTTAGGGTGAATGTAATTTGTTGAAGCGAAGTATAAATCATCGCTTGTATAAATGAAATCTCTTGTTCTAATTTGTTGCATAATATCTGCTCCTTATATTATTATATTATATATTGGATTTTTTATTTATTGCTATTTGCTTAAATTGGCGTAATATGACAGTGCCATTTGGTCTAATGTATATTTTTCATCACGTTATCACACTGTCTTGATAGGTTAACTGGGGATAATTGTAGATTTGTTATATTTATTGCAAAACTTATTATACAATTTAATATAATTTAAGTATATAAATTGTACAACAAGGGTAAGTTTATATATTATCGAAAACTAAAATAAATATGATCACCAAATGCTAACTTTAGGCATTTGGACTGGGAGGTTAAATTTATTAAATCAAAAATATTAGTGGTTTGTATGCTATTATTGGCCCTAGTTACGCTATCAACGGCTGTAGCTAGCGATGTTGATGATACGATTACAAACACAAATGGTGGAAATCTGACGGTTCAATCGGACACGGTAGATTCCGTTAGTGATAATTTAAATGATGATAATTCGAATAAAGAACAAAGTACTGAAAGTGAAATGCTTTCGGCCAGTTCTGATGAAGGAAACGGACTGCTTTCGGCCAGTTCTGATGAGGAAAAATTGACAGGCACATCAGGACAGTTATCTGATTTGATAGCTTATGAATATTCATATCTGGAATTGGATGATGACTATTCACTGACATATACTGTTAGCATATCTGGTAAAAATGATTTTGTTATAGATGGTAAAAACCATATAATTGATGGAAACGGATTATGCAGAATTTTTAATATAGATAATACTTGTATTAATATAACCTTTAAAAATATTGTATTTAAAAATGCTGGAAATTCAGCAATTTATTTTGCCCATCTAGCTAATGATCTGTATTCAAATTTTACATTTGAAAACTGTACTTTTATTGATAATTATGCTCCCATGTACGGTGGTGCAATCAGAGCTAATTTTAATAATAATCGTGGATTGTATGGTGAAATAAACCTTATTAACAGTAAGTTTATTGGAAATAGTGCTGAAAGGGGTGGTGGAGTTGTTTATGCTCGTAATGCTAATAATAAATATACTTATATTTATGTAACCAATTGTACTTTCACCAATAACTCCGTAACTACTAATAATGAAGGTGCTATTAGTGGAGGAGTATTCCATACTTACAATTGTGTAGACTTGTACATTAAATCTTCAATATTCACAGGTAACTCTGCTGTGGGATCTGGTGGTGTAATGAGGTCCTCTGGAGTGGTGGATATTGATAATTGTGAATTCTATTCAAATGAAGCTGGAGACGATGGTGGATGTATATTTATGGGTAATACTGTAGGTACCCTTACTGTGACCAATTCCAAATTTGAAGATAATTATGCTAGAAGATGGGGTGGTGTAGTTATGGGTTATGGTTACAGGTTTGAAACATGTACATTTAACAATAATAAGGTTAACACTTCCCTTTCTGCCAGTGGTAAAAGTAACACCGGACGTGGTGGAGTAATGTGTTCTAGAGAGGGTATTGCAAGTGTGATTGTTGATTGTAATTTTACAAATAATATTGCTCAGGAAGGTGGAGCAATCTGTATGGAAGAAAGAGCTCCAGGAATAACTATTTCAGGGTCTACTTTCAATAACAATCAGGCGACTTTAAAAGGTGGGGCACTTTACACTTCAGTGGTAAATCTTGCGACTATATCAACTTCCACTTTTGAAAGTAACTCAGCTAATTATGGTGGAGCAGTATGGTCAAGTAATGATGATGCTTCAAAACCTAATGGTAGAGTAATTATCCAGTCTTCAGAATTCAAATCCAACACCGCAAATATTCAAGGAGGGGCCTTATACTTGAACACTCCTTCAAATGAAGTAGTTGATTCTCAATTTAGACTTAATACAGCTCCTATCGCTGGTGCTATATATTGGAATGGAAATAATGGTAAGGTTCAAGGTTCAACTTTTGAATCAAATTTAGGATTAAACGGTTCTTCTATTTATTGGGCATATGATAATGGTAATGTGATCAACTCTAAGTTTAAGGACACACCTACCTCTGCGGGTTCAGTTTACTGGTATGGGGCTAATGGTGCAATAAGTGGTTCTACTTTCGAAGGAATTAATCCAGTTTATATTAGCAAACATGCTACTGGAGTTGCTTTGACATCCAACACCCAGTTTTCAAATTCCTATGACGGATCTTCAGTCTATCTTGAAGGTACCGCTTCATTTGATTCAAACAATTTCATGAATGCTATATATAATTATGGGGTTATTCAATCACAAACTTATGTTGTCACATTAAACAACAATACCCTTGTAACCAATGTCAATTCATTGCCTGTTTTCACACGTATTGAGGACGATAACGGTAACCCAATTAAAATTAAAGAAAACATGACCATATTCTATGATTCAAATAATCAGTTAAGCACAACATTCAATCACACTGATTATATATCTTCAGTCAGTAATTTAGCTATTGGATTGCATAATTTCACTGCTAGTGGATATAATAGTGCTAATTTCAATAATATGGCTCTTAAAAATGGTGCAATTTTATACTTGGTCATGAATCTTACAGTAAATCAAACCAATTATGGTGAAAAGGTTGTATTTACAACAACTTTAGTCAATACCACATTAAATGGTACCATTGGTTTGGATATTAATGAAATTCATTATGATGTTCCTCTGGTTAATGGTGTTGCTGTATTGACATTATATAATATGGCACCTAATGAGTATGTTGTTACTGCAACATATTTGGAATACAATCAGACATTACTAACTAATATTACTATTGATGTTCAATTACGTAATAGTACAATTAATGTAACTGCTAATAATATTACCTATGGTGGAATAGTTACTATAAACATTAATGTAACTAAAGGTGCAGCTGGTACAGTATTTGTATTTGTTGACAATAAGATGTATACTGTAAAACTAACTAACAGTGTTGGTCAACTTAATCTTGTTGGTCTTACTGGTGGGGAGTATAATGTATTTGCAGTATATAATGGTGATGTAAACTTTAATGGTAATTATAATACTACTACATTTACTGTTAAAAAGTTTAATTCCACTGTAACTATTAATGCTACTGATGTTGACTTTGGTCAAACTGCTGTTATACAGGTTCACTTACCAAGTGATGCAAATGGTACAACAGTAGTTTATGTAGATAGTACTCCATATACATTTACAAAACAACCAATAACTGTTACAATTGCTAATCTTACTACTGGTAACCATACTGTAAGAGTATTGTATGATGGTAATGATAAGTACTTACCTAATAGTAATAGTACAGTATTCGAAGTACGTAAGATACAAATTACTCCTGCTATTACAGCTCCTAATATTAAGGTAGGTGAAAATGCAACTATTACAGTCGACCTTAAAGGCGCTACCAATGCAACAGGTATGGTACTTTTAACAGTTAATAATATGAATTATTATGTTAATGCAAACAAGACCAAAGCTACTTTCATTATAAGTAATCTTCCATATGGAAAATATAACGTAACTGCCACATATTTGGAAGATGATATATATTACACTGCCACTACTAACGCATCTTTCAAAGTTGACTATGTGGAAATCGATCCAACATTTACTTATTCAGTAGATGATGACTTGAATGTTATTGCAAATGTGACTGTTCCAAGTGATGCAAACGGTGACATTATAATTGAGGTTGATGGTAAAAACTACACTTCAGATATTGTAAAAGGTAAATTCAGTGTACCAATTAATGGTTTAGAAGGTGGAGAATATCCTGTTAAAATCTACTTCGCAAATGATACCAAATATCTTGCAGTAAATAAAACTGATAGAATAGTTTTAAATAAAGTCAAACCTACACTTCACATTGACTCAGAACACATCTACGTTGGCGATAATGCTACAATTACAGTGCGTCTCCCAAGTGATGCAACAGGTAATGTGACAATAACCATTAACAATAATAATTATACTAAGGCTCTTGTAAGTGGAAGTGCCGAATTTAATGTATCAGGTTTGCCTCATGGTAATTATACCGTTGTTGCAAATTACGCAGGTGACAGAAAATATTTAGCAGATGTAGAGGATGAAGTGTTAATTGTTAGAAAAGTAGACCCTAACCCTTATTCATATATTCGTGTTGATGATATTTTTGTAGGTGAAATTGCAACATTTAACATTACAATGCCAAGTGATTTAACCGCAAAGATCAATTTGACTGTACAGGGCATTACACATGTTGTTGACATTATAAATGGTTCTGGACAAATCAACATCTCCGATCTAAAATGGGGCCTTCCAGTTCCAGTTCACGCATCATTCTTGGGTAATGATAAGTATCTCGGATGTGAAAGGGATTATACTAGATTCTCAGTTCACAGGATTACAAACTATCCGATTAACATAACTGCTACTACAAATTCAACTAGTGCTAATATTACTGTCATATTGCCGAGTGATGCAAATGGTATAGGTAATATTACAATTGACAATAGGGTTTTCCCAGTCACTTATGTTAACGGTAAAGCGAATGTCACTGTTGATGGATTAGTCTCCGGTCATCAGTATGTGGTTGATGCACACTTTGCAGGTGATGATAAATACACCGCAGGTAGTGCAAGTAGAACATTAAACAGTAATAAAACATTGGATTATAATTTCACAGCTGCTGCTAAGGATATTGTTGTTGGTCAAACCGCATATATTAATGTTTACCTGCCAAACATTACCAATGGAACAATAACAATCAGGGTTCCTGGAAGGGATTCATATACTATAAATGTTAATGAGACATTTGTTAATGGAACCTATGATCTCCCAGTCTATAACTTGGCGGCTGGATCATACACTTGTTATGTAACATATAATGGTAATGACATGTATGAATCAAGTACTAGGTCAGGTACACTTGTGGTTTCTAAAATCAACACTTCTCCGGGCATCAACTTTAATACCACTTACGTGGGTCAAAATCTTACTATTCAGGTTACTTTGCCTAGTGATTCAAATGGTACTGTGAATATTACAATTGATGGTAAGGTTTATAATGCTACCGTGGTTAACGGAACTGCTTATGTTAATGTTCCGGGATTGGCTGCTGATACATATGAGGCCAGTTTATTCTATAGTGGTAATGAGAAATATAATAATCGTACCCAAAAATTCCCAGTGACAATTTTAAAAGTCCGTGACTTCCTATTTGACCTTGGAACTATTAACATTAAAGTTGGGGATAATGAAACAATTACCATTAGATTGCCTTCAGACATTGACGTAAATGTAACAATCACTATACCTGGTACTACTTATATTAATAAAGTTATTCAATTAACCAATGGTACTGCCACATTCAATGCAACAGGATTAAAAGTTGGAAGATATAATGTAACCGCAAGTATCAAGGGTAGTGCAAAATATATTGATTACTCTGTAACTAGATATTTCACTGTTTCACCTATTGAGGATTACTTATTCAAATTGCAAGATGTAAACACAACAATTGTTAGGGACAATATCATTTTCGTATTGAATTTACCTGAAGATGCAACAGGTAACGCAACCGTATCCATCTTTGGTCAAAACTACACTGGTGAAGTTAAAAACGGTGTTGCTACAATCAAAGTGCCTACTACTGCACAAGGTAATTACCCATTCACAATCAGCTTTGTAGAAGAAGGAAAATACGTTTACAAATCACATTCAGGATATGCATTTGTTGTCAAAACAAATCCTAATATGAACTTGGTATATAATGCTAGTGTAAATGTTGATGATAATGTCACAATCACTTTCGTTCTTGATAAGGACGCAACTGGAAATGTATCTGTAACCAGCCGTGGTGTAACATACACTGCTAAATTGGTTAATGGTTCTGCTAATGTGACTATTGAGGGGTATCCTGTGGCTTCTGCATATTCTCCACATATATCCTACACTGGTGATGATAAATATAATCTTTACTCAGATACTATCAAGATTACTGCTCATAAAGTTAGTGATTATAATATTACTGTGAATGTTTCCAATATCACTGTTGATGATGTGGAATTGGTTAATATTTCTATTCCAAGTGATGCAACTGAGGACGTGCTGGTATCTGGAAACTTCTCAAACAACATATATTCTGTAAAACTCAACAATGGAAATGCAACATTCATAATTAAAGATTTACCTGCTGGAACTTACTTCATTAATATAAGATACCAAGGATATCAAAAATATGAGGATAAGAACATAACTAAAATATTTAGAGTAGATAAGGTTGTTCCTCCTATAGCAATCGAATTTGTGAACAATGACACTATTGTTGTTAGATTGCCTGAGCTTGCTAATGGTCTTGCAAACATAACTGTTGGTAATGGTTTAATCAAAACTCAAATCAACATTACTAATGGTGTGGGATCATTAAATATAAGCGGTATTCGTCCGGGCACTTACAATGTTAGTGCTACTTTCTTAGGTGGTGCAAGATACTTACAAAACAGTACAAGCATTACAATTACAATTCCAAAAATTAAAGATTACATTTTACCTATTACCGTTAAGGACATTACAGTTGGCGAAAATGCTACAATAACTATTGAGGCTCCTTATAATGCTACCGGTAAAATGAATTTAACAATCAATGGCGGAAGCGTAATTGAAGTTCAAATTATTAACGGTGTTGCTACATATAACGCAACTAAATTGGCTGTGGGCAATTACACTGTTGTAGTGAGCTATGCCGATGATGAATATGTATATAAAACAAACTCATCTAAATTCCAAGTTAACAAGATTGAAACTGTTATTAATAAGGTAATCACTGGTAATTCAACCAGCATAACAGTAAATGTGAACTTAACTGAAAGTGTATATGGTGGTAATTTAACAATCAATATTGATGGAACTCCAGTTGTATTCAAGGACATTACTTCAAACATAATAAATTTAACCGTTCCAGCTATTCCGGGTGAACACGTAGTATTCATTGAATATTCTGGTGATGAAAATCATACATATAAATATGATTTCTCCACTATCCAAACTTACAGAATAAGTGATTATTCATTAACTGTTGACGCAACTGATGTAATAACCGTTTTAGATAATAATACTGTAATTGTAACCATTACAAAAGGAATCGAAGGTGAAGTAAATATCTATATTAACGGTGAATTATATGAAGAAACTGCAGTTATAAATTCCACAACCGGAAAAGCAACACTGGTACTGGACAGATTGCCTAGTGGCAATTACACAATTGGTGCAAGTTTCTCAAGTGTTTACTATGAATTAAAAGAAAACACTACTGAGTTTACTGTTATTAAGTTGAACACAACAATCAGCATTAATGTTACTAACATAACTAAGGATTTAACTGAAATTATCAATGTAACTGTAAACAAGAATGCTACAGGTTATGTTGAAATCTTTGTAAATAATGTAACATTCAGAGTAAAAGTAGAAAATGGAACTGCTATATTGACCAGATCCAATTTGGATGATAAAGTATATAATGTAACTGCAACCTACATTGGTGATGATTACTTCTATTCAAACACAACCAATGCAAGTTTCACAGTTTCAAAAATCCCTGTCAACATTACAATCACTGCTAACAACATAGTCATAGGTCAGGAAGCTAACTTCACTATTACAACTTCAAGACCAATAACCGATCTAGTGACTGTAAGAATCGACAATAGGAATTACACTGCTGTTGTCTATAATGGTGTAGGTAACTTAATAGTTCTTGGACAAAATCTTGGTGTACACAATGTTACTGTATTCTATGCCGGTGATAACAATTACTTGCCTGCAAATGATACAATAAATGTCACTGTACATGACAAGCTTCCAACTTCCATTGTAGCTAATGTGACCAACATTACTGTTGGAGACAAGGTGACAATTTATGTAAATGTTACTGGTGCACAAAACGGTACTGTGACTATCTACATGTTGGGTAATCCGATTACTGCAAACGTTGTAAACGGAACCGCTAATTTCACATACTCCAATTTAGCAGCACGTGATTATCACTTTACTGTATCATATAATGAAAATACATACTATAAATCAAGCAACACTACTGGAGACTTTACTGTATTCAAAAAACTTGCTCCAATCAGTGCTACTGTAACCAACGCTACTGTAGGGGATGTTGAATACATTAATGTTTACTTGCCTGAAAACGCTACTGGTAACATTTTGCTTTCTGTAAACGGATCCAATTATTACTCACCTGTTAAAGATGGTGTGGCTAAATTCAATGTAACTGGTTTAGCTATTGGTAATCACACTGCGTTTATTACATTCAGAGGTGATGATAACTATCTTTCAAACACAACTGAAGTTAATATTACAACCACTAAACGTGATTTAACAATAAACATTACTTCAAACAAACCTGTTATTGTCATTGGTCATCCAGTAGTATTTACAATTGAAACATCAGTCAATATTACTGAAGTGGTAACTGTTAAAATTATTGATCAAGTTACTGGAGCTGAAATACTCAGCAATAATACATTCGTTGAAAATGGTAAAGGTACTTACACTGTTTACGGTTTAGCTTCTGGAAACTACACTGCAAAAGTCATATTTAATGGTAATTCTCAATATGATGCAAAAACTAATAACACTACATTTAGAGTTTCATCTAAATCTCCTACCAGTTTGAATGTTAGTGTTGCTAATATCACTCTTGGTGAGGATGCTGTTATTTATGTGAATGTTACTGATTTGGATGGTAATTTAATCAATACCGGTAAGGTTGCCTTAATCATTGCGGGTAGACCTCAAACCAAGGATGTTGTTGACGGTAAGGTTAACTTCACTGTAACTGATTTAGTCGCTCGTGATTATCACGTAACTGCAACATATCTTGAAAACAATGATTATCTGTCAAATTCAACAAGCACAGACTTTACAGTATTTAGAAAAGATTCAACAATTAAGATTAATGTAACTGACATTAATGTAGGTCAAAATGAAACTATTAAGATTAATGTAACCTCAGGTGCAACTGGTATTGTCCTGATTGACATTGCCGGTATACAGGTATATGCAATACTCAACAACAGTTATGTGGAAGTTTTATTCGATGATTTAGGTATCGGAGAATATAACGTTACTGCAACTTACATGGGTGATGGCAACTACTTTAACAGCACAACTAATGCTTCATTTAAAGTAACAAAACTTGACACATCAATCATAATCAAAGGATCTAACATTACTGTTGTACAAACCGAAACATTCAACATTACAACTTCAGCTAACATTACCTCTGTTGTCTTTGTTGAAATCAACGGTACAAACTACACTTCATTCATTGAAAACGGTAAAGGTACATTCACTGTCCCTACTGCTTTGGCTGAAGGAAACTACACAGTATATGTATACTTCCCAGGTAACGACAAATATGGTAAAGTGCAAAACTCAACTGATATAACAGTATCTGCTAAAAAACCTTCCCAGGTTACTGTAAATGTTACCAGCATCACTGTTGGTGACAAAGCAACAATTTATGTGAATGTCACTGAAGGTACAACCGGAACTGTTGCTATCTCAATTGCAGGTAACGTATATTCCGTATTGTTAAACAACAGCAGAGCAAGTATCACACTTGAGAATCTGACAGCACGTAACTATCATGTATCCGCTATCTACCTGGGTGATGATTACTACTTATCAAGCAATGGTACAGCGGACTTTGTTGTAAACAAGAAAGCATCACAAATTAATGTGACTGCAACCGACACTACTGTTGACAATAAGACTACAATCAGCATTGAAATAACCAACGGAACAACTGGTGTTGTATTGATTGACATTAACGGCACTGATTACTTTGCAAACATTACAAACGGTGTTGCAAAACTTGTTGTAAATAACCTTGCTGTTGGAAACTACACAGTAAACGTTTCTTACAATGGTGATGCTAACTATCTTGCATCCTCAAATTCAACCAAGTTCAAAGTTTCCAAGTTCAACTCTGAAATAACTGTTGAAGTAATGGGTCCTGAAAAGGTTGCACAAGGAAGTGATGTCCAAATCAAGGTAACCGGTCCTAAAGATGTAACCGGTGTTGCTACTGTAATTGTAAGAGGCGACACAGGCAGCAAAACCTACACCGTATACATCAACAACGGTGAAGGCTTATTGACTATCTCAAAACCTAACGTTGCACACTACACTGTTTCTGCAGTCTATCAGGAAAACTATAAATACCTCTCAAATTACTCAAACTATGACGAATTTGAAGTATATGCAAACGGTAGCAGTTTGGATGTAAACACACACAACATCCTTGTAGGTGAAAATGAGACAATTATCATTACAGTCGCTGGTGATTATGATGGTCAAATCGTAAACATTACAATCGATGGAACAATCAAATTGACTGCAGCTTTAGTATATAATGCAACTGGAAACTCCAGTTCACTTACATATAACTACACTGGCAGATTGAGTTCAGGTATCCATCAGGTTGATGCTGCTTTCACAGCACAAGAGGGTGAAAAGATTATCACTCATTCCGGATCTTCAACATTCATCGTATCCAAGAACGATTCAGCTGTGGTAATTTCCCCAATATCAAACATTAAAGTGGGTGAGAACAACACAATTGAACTTACATTGTTCCCAAGTGATGCTACAGGAACTGTGGATGTTTACGTAAACGGTGAAAAACATACCTTGAATGTAACCGACCTTACATTAAAACTTGCCGGTTTGTCCGCTGGTCACTACGTTGTTCAGGCAATGTATTCCGGTGATGACAAATACTATTCATCAAGTGATGAAGCAGAATTTGATGTTTTCAAAAATAATATCACAATAAAACTTGAAGTTAAAGATATCAAAGTTGGTGAAACCCAATACTTGAATGTAACTCTTGAAAGCGATGCTAAAGGTTATGTCTTAATTGACATCAACGGTACTCAGTTCTATGCTGAAATCAAAGATGGTGTTGCTAGCGTCAATATCACTGACTTTGCTATAGGTTCATATGACGTAACCGCAGTATTCATCGGTGATGATAAGTATTACGAAAACTCAACAACCGACAGATTTGATGTAACTAAACTCAACACTACAATTGAGATTAAATCAACAAACATTATTGTAGGTCAGACTGAAGTGTTCACAATTACCACTTCAGCTAACTTGACAGAAGTTGTCTACATTGAAATTGATGGTGTAAACTACACTGCATTCATTAAAGATGGTAAAGGAAACTTCTCCAAATCCGGCTTAGCTGTAGGTCCTTACACTGCTTATGTATACTTCCCAGGTAACACTAAGTATGGTGCTGTCAACAATAAGACTACATTCACAGTACGTGCCAAAACACCTACTGCAATCAATGTAACTGTAGCAGACATTACTGTCGGAGAAAACATTACAGTTTATGTGAATGCGACTGAAGGCATCAATGGTCCTGTATATGTAACCATTGGTGGTGTTGCATACACCTATGATCTTGTAAATGGTAGAGTCAGCTTCAATGTATCAGGTCTTGCTGCACGTGATTATGTTGTATCCGCATTCTTCATGGGTAACGATGAATTTGAATTGTGCAATACAACATCCAACTTCACAGTACACAAGAAAAACACTCCAATCAGCATGAACGTATCAGACATCAATGTTGGTGACACTGAAATCATTAACGTGACTGTCGATTCAAATGCTACAGGAAATGTTTTAATCAGTATTGGAAGCATTCATGTATATGCAGAACTGGAAAACGGAGTTGCAAGTGTAAACATTACCGGTTTAAGTGTAGGTAAACACAATGTTACCGTAACATATGTCGGTGACAACAACTATAACCCTAACGCTACCAACAGTTCATTTGAAGTGTCCAAGCTCACAACTTCAATAACCATTGAAACAAATAATGTCTATGTTGGTCAGCCTGTGGAATTCACAATCAAGACTTCAGCAAACTTCACTGAGGTTGTAACTGTAACCATTGGTGACAAGACATATCACACATTCGTTCAAAACGGTACAGGTAGTTTAGTTGTTTATGACTTAGTGGCTGACACATACACAGCTACAGTCAAATTCCCAGGTAACACTCAATATGATGAAGCAGAAAACCATACTGACTTCGAGGTATATGCTAAAAAGTCATCTGAGGTAACAGTAAATGTTGAAAGCATTACTGTAGGCGAAAACGCTACAGTCAAAGTCAACATAACCAAGGGAGCAACAGGTAATGTAACAATTGTCATTGCAGGTCATGAATACACCAAAGCAGTCGACAATGCTACAGGTGAAGTAACATTTGAAATCAAGGATTTAACTGCACGTAATTATGAAGTGACAGCAATCTATCATGGAGACGTTGTCTATTCAGGCAGTTCAAACAAGGATACATTCACCGTATCCAAACTTGCATCTAAAGTTGATTTGGAAGTTGAAAATATCAATGTAGGAAGCACCGAATACATCAATGTTACAGTAACTCCTGGAACTACCGGTGTTGTACTGATTAACATCAGCGGTACCTGTTACTATGCAGAACTTAAAGACAGTAAGGCTAACTTCACAATCTCCGGTTTATCTGCTGGTAATTATGAAGCTAAAGTAACATACATGGGTGACGCTAAATACGAAGGAAATGTTTCCTCAAAAACATTCATTGTACAGCCGGAAATTACATTGACTCCTGGTGAAAATGACGGTGACAAAACACCGATTACTGTGGATGTTGGCGATAAGAACGCTACAGGTAATGTAACTGTTATCATTGACGGTGTTCCATACGATGCTAAAGTTGAAAACGGAACCGCAACAGTATATGTTGACGGAAATAATCCTGGTTCCAAAAACGCTACTGTAATCTACACTCCTGAAGGTAAGGATCCTATTGAACAAAACGTCAGTGTTGATATTCCTAAAGTAAGTGAATATCCACTTGATATTGAAGTTACAAATGTTGATAAGGCTAACGGAACAGCTACAATTAAAGTTCAAGCTCCAAAAGATGCTACAGGTAATGCAACCATTAAGGTTGGTGACCAAGTAATACCTGTAACACTTGATGAGAACGGAACTGCGATTGTTACTGTTAATAATATTCCTGTAGGTTCACACGACATTGATGTAACCTACAACGGTGACGACAAGTATGTATCAAAATCCAACAGGACTCATGTAAACATGCCTATCAACTTGCCTACCGTAAATGTTGTTGATCACCTTGTAAGAGGTTGGAACAGTCAATTCGATTATGAGGCTGTATTTACCAATGAATTCGGTGAAGTGTTAGTCAATACAACCGTTCAATTTATTGTAAACGGTAAAACATACTCTGTAAAAACCGAAACTCACGGTATTGCAAAACTGTCTGAAACATTGCCTATCGGCGAATACACAGTCACTTCAGTCAACCCTGTTACTGGTGAAAAGGTCACCAAAAAACTAAGCATCGTTAAAAGAATTATCCAAAACAAGGATTTAACCATGGACTTCAAGGACGGTTCTCACTGGGATGTATTGGTAATTGGTGATGACGGTAAACCTGTAGGTGAAGGGGAAATCATTGATATCTATGTAAACACTATTCATTATGTTGCAAAAACAGATAAGAACGGTTATGCAAAATTAGCTATCAACTTGAATCCTAAATCCTACAAGATATCTGCAGAATATAAAAAATACAAAGTTATCAATAAACTTAAAGTTAAACAAACCTTTAAATTGGTCAAAAAGATCGTTTCAGTTAAGAAAGGTAAGAAATTAGTCCTTCAAGCTAAACTCAAATGGTCCAACGGTAAGCCTATTAAAGGTAAAGTCATTAAATTCAAATTTAAAGACAAAACCTATAAGGCTAAAACCAATTCCAAAGGTATTGCTAAAGTTACTATCAAACCTAAAGTTACTAAAAAACTTAAGAAAGGTAAAAAGTACGCATATTCTGCAAAATACATAACAAACAATCTTAAGGGAAAAGTTAAAGTTAGATAAATAGGGGATTAAAAATAATCTCTTATTTTATTTTTCTTATTTTTTTACATCACATTTTAATTAAACCAAGCTATTTTTATCTTACAACTTTCCAATTAAACTTTTATTATATTGAGTATAATTTCAATTATTTCAATACTTCTAATTGAGTTTCCAATATCCAATCTTAATCATCTACATTTATCACTTCAAATTCAACAATTTTGTAAAATAGATAATTTAATACTTGCCGGATACAAATATTAACCTTGAAAATTAATGTAGGTTTTATCATGACAATTACTCATAAACATGTTGATGAAATTTTTGAATATGACGGAAGTCAAATCAACCCTTCATGGGCATTTCAGGAATTTGGAATTTACGGATCATCAATCGTGACATGGATTGGTCCGGTAAACATCACTCCTGATAACTTAAAGGACTTTGCTGATGTCGGTTTGGAGATCAAATCAAATTATATGGTGAATTTCATTTGTGAGTTCTTTGACCAGCAGCCAACAAATATGAGGATTGCTTATTTAAGACAAAGATTGCTGGTAATGATTTTTAGAGAAATTCTCACTGAATATGGAGTAAAAACCACTCGTGAGGGTGATGATATTTTTGTGGATGGCAGAAAACTGTCAATCTCAATCGCCAGTGTGTCATTAAGTTCAGCAAAAATCCATTTTGCCCTGAATCTTGAAGATAAGGGGACTCCAAGTGATGTCAAAACAATAGGTTTATATGATATAAAAATAAATAATAAACAAGTTTTTGATGAAAATAATTTGTTGGAATTAATCAATAAAACAGTTGATAGGTTTATTGATGAGTTGGAAACAATTGAAAAGGATATTAGTAAAACCAAGGTGTTAGGATGAAAATTTTAGTTAATGGTATACAATCAAATTTACGATTCTCTTCAGCACATGTAATTCCTGGACATGAATCCTGCGGATTTATACATGGCCATTCCTATTTTGTTGATGTTGAGATTGAAGGCGAAAGGGCTGGAGAATTCAGTTTTGTGGTTGACTTTAAAGATGTTAAAAGTTATACAAAGGCGATTTGTGACGAACTTGATCACAGATTATTGATTCCTGTTTACAATGATTTAATCGAATTTAAGGATTTTGACAAGAAAAAAGATTCAATTTTTGATTTGAAAAAGCAAAAATCTGTTTTCTTTAAAATTGAGGATAAGGGATATACAATTCCTTCTGTGGATTGTGTGTTGCTGCCTCTTCCATACACTTCTGCTGAAGAGCTTTCCAAGTTTTTCGCTGAAAGTTTGGCTAAAAAGTTGGCGGAAAGCTATGACAATCTGAAATATATTTCAGTATGTGTGAATGAGGGAATAGGTCAGGGTGCTGAATACAGGAAAGAGTTAGAATGAAAGCTCCAATTATTGAAATATTCTCTTCATTTCAGGGTGAAGGCCTTTTAATAGGTGAAAGGCAGATTTTTGTAAGGTTTGCCGGATGCAATCTGAACTGCAACTATTGCGACACCGATGATAGTAAATCCGTTTCATCAGGTAGTATGATGACTCCTGATGAGGTTGTGGAGGAAATAAACAAATTATTGACTCCAGATTGTAAAACCATTTCATTTACTGGAGGTGAGCCAAGTTTATATCCTGACTTCATATCTGAAGTGAGTAAAAATTTTGATTTAAAAATAATGCTTGAAACCAACGGCACATTGCCTGAGAAAATTGCTTCCATTGAGAGATTGGACATTGTTTCTCTGGATATTAAGTTGCCGGAGCATTTTGATGGTGAATTTGATAATTCAATTTTTTTAAATGAAATTAAATCACTAAATTTATTAATAACAAATGCTATAAATGTATATTGTAAAGTAGTTATATTGCCGTCAACAAAAATAAAGTCATTTAAAGAGGTAGTTGAAAAATTATCACAAAATATTTCAAACAAAAGCAACCTTAAAATAATTATCCAACCTTCTAGTCCATTAGGAGAATGGAAAGACCTTAATTTTAAATTATTTGAGTTTTCCGAAGTTGTTGGGCAATATTTTGAAGTTTCCACCATTCCTCAAATCCATAAGATTTTGGATATTGAGTGAATTTTGTTTTTAAAATGTTTATTGATTTTATTTTTTGATTGCAATGTATAAAGAGGTGTCAAAATGAAAGATAAAACATCTGTTAATAGAAAATCAAACACAGGCGCAGTTGAACGTCAAACCAAAGTTCATGACAAAGAAGGAGACATCATGGCTATTGCAACCAGAGATGTTGTTTCAATTCCTCCTTCAAAAAGTATTAAAGACACTGCAAAAGTAATGATGGAACATGAATTTAGAAGATTACCAATCACTGATCCTGGTTCTGGTAAATTATTAGGTATTGTAACCGTAATGGATATATTGGATTTCTTTGGTGGAGGAAAAAAATTCAATATCATTGAGAAAAAATACGAGGACAATTTCCTAGCAGCTATTAACGAACCAGTAAAAGAAATTATGACTCGTGATTTAATCACTTTGTCAAACAAGGCTTCTATTGCTGAAACAATTGAAGCAATGTTAGCTAATCAGTTAGGTGCTTTACCTCTCGTTGATGCTGACGGTAAA
Organism: uncultured Methanobrevibacter sp.; assembly: GCF_902788255.1. Taxonomy (NCBI): domain Archaea; kingdom Methanobacteriati; phylum Methanobacteriota; class Methanobacteria; order Methanobacteriales; family Methanobacteriaceae; genus Methanobrevibacter; species uncultured Methanobrevibacter sp. The sequence continues at coordinate 36,561 of NZ_CADAJR010000003.1, read as the reverse complement.
CTTGCAGGTATCGTAACTGAAAGGGACATTGCTTTATCATTAGCTGGTGTAGCAGGTAAAGACATCGTTCAAGACTTCATGAGTCCAAAAGTTTTCACCACAACTCCTGGAACACCATTAGAAGGTGCATGTAAAATTATGGTTAGAAACGGTTTAAGAAGAATTCCAATTATCGGTGGTGAAGCAGATATATCCAAAGCTGCTAAAAAATTGTTAGGTATCTTAACTTCTACCGATGTTATCAGATTCCTAAATGCTAAAGAATTGTTCGACAATTTAAATTCCAATTTAGCAAGTGAAGTATTGGAACAAACCAAAATTTCAGATATCATGGCTAAAGAACCAGTTACCGTTGAACCTACAATGAGTATTGGAGATTTATGCGAACTCTTTTCAGAGAAAAACATTGGTGGAGTTCCAGTTGTCAAAGATGATGAAGTAATTGGAATCATTACTGAAAGAGACATATTAAACGCAGTTAAAAGATATTAAACACATAAAAGGAGATGATAATATGCAAATTAAGAATTTGATGTCTGAGGATATTATTACCATAGACAAAGATCAAAATCTTTCTGATGCTTTGAAATTATTACGTAAACATAATGTTTCACGTTTGCCAGTAACCAATAACAAAGAGTTAGTTGGAATTGTTTCCGAAAGGGACATTGCAGCTAAGCTTGGTTCTTCAAAATATGAAAGCATGCCTGCATCAAGACTTCATATTTCATCTGTAATGGTTAAAGATGTATTTACAGTTCCTCAGACAATGCAATTGGATGAAGTGGCAAAATTAATGTTGGATAATGGTATAGGTTCCGTTCCGGTAATGGATGAAGATGACCAGATGGTAGGAATCGTATCCAAGGCTGATTTTGTAACTCTTGCTGTAGGAATTGCTTTTGATAAGATTGCTGTTAAGGAAATCATGTCCAAAGATTTAATAACAGTATCACCAACTGAAAGAATCGTTCATGCAAGGCGACAAATGATTGACTCTCATGTGGGCAGAGTGCCTGTAGTTGACGATGAGGATTTGGTTGGTATGATTACATCTAAAGATTTAATGAGAGCTTTCATTGACTTTAGAAAAAAAGTACCTGAAAAATACCAAAAATCTCAAATCAAGGAACTTCTGGTTGAAGACATAATGTCCGTCAATCCGAAGGTTACCTCAAAAGACGCTACAATATCTGAAGTTGCCAAAATAATGATTGAAACCGGATACAACGGTTTGCCTGTTGTTGAAGATGGTAATGTAGTTGGTATTATAACACAAACCGATATTTTAAGACTAATTCAAAAATTAGAATCTTAAATATCTCTTTTTTTTATTTTTTTTTAATAGGGGGTCTAAGTATTACTTTAATATCATTTCTAGGTCCTAACGGAACATTTACTCATGAAGCCGCCAGTATGTTGGGCGACGAGCTGATTTCTTATTGTACAATTCCTGCTGTAATGGAAAGTGTCCAGAATAATGAATGTGATTTCGGTGTGGTTCCCATTGAAAACTCTATAGAGGGGCCTGTTGGAATAACACTTGATTCATTGGCTCACAAGTATGATTTGAAAATATTTAATGAAATCATCATTCCGATAAATCAGAATTTCATTGTAAATCCGGGATGTGTCATGGAAGATATTGAGGATGTCTATTCTCATGAGCAGGCGATATCCCAATGCAGGGAATTTATTCAGGAACATAGGCTTCAGCCTCATTATGCGATAAGTACTGCAAACGCTGCAAAAAGCATAATAGGGGACAGGTCAAAAGCTGCCATTGGAAATACCAAGGCGGCGGAATTATATGGTCTTGAAATTCTCGAGCCGAATATCCAGGATACTGACAATAACGCTACCCGTTTTGTAGTATTGTCAAATGAAAGTCACAAAATCACAGGCAGTGACAAGACTTCAATTATATTTTCGATTTATGAGGATCGTCCTGGTGGGTTATACAATATTCTGGGAATCTTTCAAAAAAATGACATTAACCTGACCAAAATCGAGTCTAGGCCATCAAAAAAAGGTTTGGGCAAATATCTGTTCTTTGTTGACTTTGAAGGCCATAATGATGATGATTTGGTTAAGGATATTATTGAAGAAATTGGGGAAAATACCTATTTTTTAAAAGTTCTAGGTTCATATCCTAAATTTTAGGTAACATTTAAATTATTGTTTTAATATAAATTACTTCATAATAGTTTCAGGGAGGGTAGGCATGTCAGATGAAAGAGATAAACTTCTTCAAGTAATGAGCAGTTTGGAATCAGATTACAATTCTGGAAAGATTTCTTCAGAAAAGTATAGATATTTCCGTTCCAAATATGAAGATAAGTTAAATTCAATTGATGCAATGGAAGCTACCAGGCGTATAAGATCTATGCAGGGTAAATCAACTGCTCCTAAGAATAAGAATAGAAGTAAAAAACCTGCCAATTATAGGAAAAAACAGGAACAGGATTTGGTTCAGAAATATATCATAAATCCTAAAAAGGATGATGTGAGGTATAATAAGCAGAAAAAATCATCAGTGGGCGGAGGAGCATTTAAATTTATTGCTATTCTAGTACTTATTGTAGCATTTACCGCAGGTGTTGCCTATGGTATCTTTAATTTGGATACCGGATCAGTTGCCAGTGGAGAAGCAGTTGCCACTGTTCAAGATACAGCATTCCCTGAAATTGTCGCTGTTGTTAATAATACTGTTGCAAATTACACTAGTAATACAAATAACAATCAGACTGCAGCCAATACTAATGATAATGTAGAAACCACTACTGAGACTACAACGGACACATCAACTGATTCCTCATCAAGTTCCAGTTCGGATTCAAGTTCAGACTCATCAAGTAGTGATGTAACGCCTACTCCTAGTCCTTCACCGACACCGTCAGGTGATGACAGTGGCGGAGACGGAGGAGGAAGCAGTGACGGTTCTGGCGGTAGCGAAGGTGAAAATGGAGGATAATCCTCTGTATAGGTGATATTATGAAAAATAAAATTTTAAAAGGTAGTATAGTAGTTATTATTCTTATAATATTTTTGGTTTCATGTGTAAGCGCCGCAAATAATTCCAGCAGTACAAATAATGGAAATGAGGTTCTGGAGTTGTCAAAAGGAGGTTTAACAATTCATTATCCTTCTAATTGGGGTTATTCACAGGCAACCTCAAATTATTCAATAATGTCAATTTCTAAATTGGATTCAATTGATGTCGCAGGAATAGGTCAGGTTAACATTAACTTTGAGAAAAAGCCTATTGAAGGAGATTTCAATACCTTTGTGAATTCAACTTATAAGTCAATGGCTTCCGATTCCAAATTCAATTTGGTTTCCTCAGGTGCCTCTGTCATTGGGGATAGGGAATCATTGGAGTACATATACACTTCCAACGAGAATGGTGTTGAACGTGAACACAAGGCAGTTTGGTTTGAAAAGGGTGGTCAGGCATATGTTTTATTGTATAGTGCACCACTGGACAAATTCGAATCAAACCTCTATGTATTCGATTATATTATATCCGACATTAAAATCACATAGGTGCTTTGATGATTATATTGTGTGTTACAGGTAGTATTGCGGCTACCGAATCAATTAAATTGGCTCGTGAACTTAGGAGAAATGGTGCTGAAGTCAAATGCTTCATGAGTGAGTCAGCATGTGAAATCATTCATCCGAATGCTATGGAATTTGCAACAGGTAATGAAGTTGTAACCAGGCTCACCGGTAAAATTGAACATGTGAAATATTCTCAGGAAGATTTGATACTGGTTGCGCCGGCTACTGCAAATACGATTTCCAAATTTGCACATAAGATAGCCGACAATCCCATCTCAACTCTTTTAATTACTGCTCAAGGTCACGACACCCCTATTATTTTTGTTCCTTCAATGCATGATTCAATGTATCGTGCGGTCAAGGAAAATATTGATAAGATAAAGCAGGAAGGATCAGCAACCTTTATAAAACCTAGAATGGATGAAGGCAAAGCCAAATTCCCTTCTAAAGATGATATTGTTCTCGAATCTTTAAGAACTATTAATTTACATAAAAAGGACTGATACTATTAAAGGTAAAAAGATTTTGATAAGTCTTGGGGGTACTTATGAACCCATCGATTCCGTCAGGGGAATCACCAACAAATCCTCCGGTAAAATGGGTTTGGCACTTGCCCGTGAAGCATACATTCGAGGGGCCGATTTAAAACTGGTTGTCGCTAACGTCAGTGTTGAAATTCCATCTGTTTTTGATGTTGTTCGTGTTGAAACCAGTGCCGAGATGAATGATGCGATCTTAAAATTGATTCCATCTTGTGATATTTTCATATCTGCAGCTGCAGTTTCTGATTTTGAATTCAGACAAAAATCTGATAAGAAAATTGATTCTTCAAGTTCTCTGAACTTAAACCTGAAACCTACAACCAAAATTATCCGTCAGATTAAAAAAATCAACCCGGACATATTTCTGGTAGGATTTAAGGCCGAATTCAATATTTCAAAGGATGAAATCATTGAGTGTGCAAGGCGACAGATTGAAAATGCGGGCACCGATTTGGTCATTGCCAATGACATATCCAGAAATGATTGTCATTTCGGATCTGACAACAACGAGGTCCTGATTGTTGATGATGAGGTTTTAACTGTGCCTTTGGCTTCAAAAAGAGAGATTTCCAAAAGCATTTTTGATGTAATTTATAAAAAGTTATAAGTTCATCTATATGTCTTACTTATAATCATTTATTTTATTTTATAATTCTATTTATTTTTAATTGGCAATATATTATTTGTCATAATTTATTTGAATCTATTAATTTAATTAATCATATTTTTCATATAATGGAACTTTTTTCCTGAGTGTCATGGCGATCTTGCTGAAATATTTTTTCAAAACTGAAATGTCATATCTGTGGTTTAAATCTGGATTATATTTTCATATCAATTTTGTTTTCCGTTTGTAAATTTCAAAAAAATCTAAAATTTGTCTTGGTGTTTTTCTTTTGATGGTTTTAATTTTAGGTAAAATCAGTTATTCTATATGAGATTATAAGCTTAATTTAGTAATACTTTTTAGTTTAAAAACATTAAAACAATCTTTGAAAAAAAGTCTCTTAAAAATCAGTTAAATTTAAAAAGTAGTTCATGCCTTTAGGATTCAGTTAAATGGAGTGACTAATAGAGTGAATAAGCCTAAAGGCAGTTTCAATGAACTATTATTTTATTTGCATTAGCAATAATAATATTTAATTTTATAGTATAAAAAGCTATCTAAGTAATACTTTTTAGCATTTTTTGTAGTAATTTTTTAAATTAATTACAACTATTTTTTACCTAAAATTTACCTCAATTGAGGGTCGTTTTGTTTAAAAATTTTTTTCTACAAGAAATGCAATATGGTCTTTTTCGTAAGGTTCCAGTTTGACTTTTTCAATAATCTTAAAACCTTTTTCTTTCAATTTTTGCTCTTGTAGTTTGAAAATCTTTTTGGGCTTTTGTACTACATCAATACTTCTAGCTTTAATCATTAAAAGACCGACACCATCATCCTTTGCAAACAGGTTCATATTTCTCATAAACAGTTCGGTCTGTGTTGGCTGGGCAACATCACAATATACTAAGTCAGTCTTTTCAACAAGGTTCAAATATCCTTTGGGTTTGGTGGCGTCACCTAGGATTGGAGCGATATTAAGTCTTTGACGTGAAAGCTGAACCAATTTTTTGGCTGTTGTCGGTGAAAATTCAACAGCATAAATTTTCCCGTCAATTACAATGTCTGAAATGTGTGAAACTGTTGTTCCGGTTGAGGCACCTAGGTACAGCACTTTTGAAGCCTCATCAAGCTCCAGATTTTCCAGTCCGTTCAGGAGGGCTGCAGCCAATTTTGAACGTCTAGGATTCCATATTCTATATTCCTCACCTTCACTTATCAGTTCCTCTCCATAAACAGATGTTCCTGGACATAGATTGCGGGTTGCAACGTTTCCATCCTTAAAATAAACTTTCATGCTCTACCTCCTTTTCCTTTTCTTTTTACCTTTTCTCTTCCTTGATTTGGATTTTGACTTTTCTTCTTTTCTTTTTTTGCTTGTTTTTGTTGGAAAAGGATTGTTTTTTTCTATCTCTTCAACTTTTTCGATAAATTCATTGGATACATTTTCATCAAATGTCTTTGTAAACACGTCACGTCTAACCGCCAGGGATATTTTTCCGGCAAGCATTCTTGCGATTTTACCTCTGTTCCACCATTTTGCACCTCTAACCTGTGGGTGCTGGTAGATTAAACCGTATTTTGGAGGACGGTCTCCACTTTTCAAATGTCTGAACAATGCCTTTTCAGCGCCCATAATCTGAATTGTGCTTGAAGGATACATTGCTAGTCTTTTTATTCCTCCTGCATGTGATATCAGTTTTGCGCCCAAACTGGATCCGACCAACAGCCTTAAGTTGGGGGCAAGTGATTCCATTTTTGCATCGATGTAATCTTCGATATCCCTTCTTGTCTTTTGCATTTCATGGATGGATTTGGCATAATTGTTCATTATCTCCAAATCTATTGGATTTATGTCCTCATCTAAATCTATGATGTCACCGGGGAATGCGTCCGGTTTTGCCTTTATGATTTCCTCTTTGCTTTTGTTTTGTGAGATTAGCCTGATGTAGGTTTCGTTGTTTTTGATTGTGTCCATTTCCGGAAAGTACAGTGCATACCATTCCCGTATTCTTTCAATCAATTTTGAAATGCTTTCATCAATCTCATCTATGGAATTGATGGCCTGAATCAGGTGTTTGTCCTCGCTTGCAGATTCCTTTTTGATTTTATATATTGCAAAATTCTGATAAATTCTGCTTAATTCATCATTGTCCAAATCAAACTTTTCAAAGTTGGCTCTCAAATATTCTCCGCCACGATTTGGAGTTTTGATTGTGATTTTGTCATTGTCATAATCTGACAGCCTTTTGTTTGATTCGATGATAATCTCATCATAGTCAGCAGAAACTTCATTGATGATATCAAGTTCCTCTGTGACAATTTGTTTTGAGTCAATTTCGGATAATCTATTGATTATTTCGTCTTCTGGGAATAATTTCGTACAGATTAATTCATTTTCATTATCAAAAGCATAAAAACCTTTAACGCAATAAGTTATATAGCATTCCATGAGATAATTTATTCATTTTATTTTTAATAAGTATTTTTATGATGAAATTTAAAAATTAATAACATGTCAAAACAGAGTTTTAGAGATTTGAAAAACGAAATTGAACTTAAAAATGCCGAAATTGATGAGCTGTCGATGGAACTCGATGCAAAAAATGAGGAGATTAACAAGTTAAAGTTATATTCCACCAGATTAAAGTATGAAAAGAAGAATCTGGAGGATAAGCTCGATACAAAAATCGACTATGACAAGGCAAGAATCAAGGAACTGGATGATTTGTCCGAAAAACTTGTGGAAAAGGATAAAATCATAGAGGACAAGCAGGACCAGGTCCGCTATCTCAGGTCATTGATTGACGATTATAAAACTCAAATCAAATCAAACTCAGAGGAGCTTGAAATTCAGCTTCGAAAAATCTCTAAAACATATGAGGAGCTATTGGCACAAAAGGATTTGATCATTGAAAAACAGGACCAGATAATAGATGACTTGTCAAAGGCCAATGAGGAAATTGTCAAATCAAACAAGACCAATGTTATAAGTTTAAAATTGCAGAATGAAAAATATCAAGAAATAATTGATAAATTTACAAAGACTAATAAATAATTAATTACAAAGTTGATATTATGTTAAAAACAAATATTTGCGGTGTGGAATTTCGAAATCCTTTGATGTTGGCTGCAGGGATTATGGGCAGCAATGCATCATCAATGAATTGGATTTTAAAATCCGGTGCCGGAGGAGTTGTATCTAAATCATTTTCACTGAATCCTCATCCAGGTTATGTAAACCCTACAACAGTTGCGGTTGATGGAGGAATTATAAATGCAATCGGTTTGTCAAATCCTGGTGTTAAAAACTTCAAAGAGGAATTGGCTAAAATCGAAAGGGACAACAATGTCGTAATAGCATCAATTTACGGTGCAACACCTGATGAGTTTTCAGAACTTGTCAGTGAGGTTCAGGGCCTTGTTGACATGATTGAGCTGAACATTTCATGTCCTCACGCAATGGACGGTTACGGCGCATCAATCGGTCAGAGCTGTGATTTGTCACATACAATCGTTTCAGCATCAAAGGATGCAAGCGACGTTCCGATCATAGCAAAGCTTACACCTAATGTCACAGACATTACAGAAATTGCAAAAACCTGCGAGGATGCGGGAGCGGACTGTCTGTCCTTGATCAATACATTGGGTCCGGGCATGAAAATCAATATAGATGTTGCAAAGCCGGTTCTCTCAAACAAGTTTGGCGGAATGAGCGGTAAGGCAATAAAGCCTATTGCAATACGTAATGTATATTCAGTTTATGAGGCGGTTGACATTCCGTTGATTGGTGTTGGAGGCGTTTACACATTTGCCGATGTTGTGGAGTTCATATTTGCCGGAGCACGTGCAGTGCAGATAGGTACCGCAATCATGGATGAAGGTGTAGAGGTATTCGCCAAGATCAATCAGGATTTGGAAAAGTTCATGGCCGAAAAAGGTTATTCTTCAATTGATGAAATGGTGGGGATTGCGCATGATTAACGAACCAAAAATCGTAGAGATTAAAGAGATTATCGATGAGACTCCTACAATCAAGACATTCAAGTTCGATTGGGATTTTGAAACACTTGGAAAGCCTAATCCCGGTGAGTTTCTGATGATTTGGAACTTCAACAATGAAAAACCAATGTCCATATCACAAATCAATGATGATGAACTTACAATTACCGTTAAAAACATTGGAGAGTTCACCTCCCAGTTGCATGAGCTTGAAGTTGGCGATGTGATTGGTGTCAGAGGAAGCTACGGTAACGGATTTGACAATTCCTTTGAGGGCAAAAAAGTCATTGCAATCGGTGGCGGAGTTGGTATGGCACCAATGAATTCAATTGCAAATGATTTGGCAAAAAACAATGACGTAAGTGTTATCAGTGCAGCTCAAACCAAAGAGGAAGTTTTGTTTATTGATTCACTAGAAGATAAGGGCGTTAAGGTTTATCCGTGTACTGATGATGGAAGCTTTGGATTTAAGGGTTTTGCAACAAATTGTCTGGAGGATTTGCTTAAAGACAACTCCTATGATTATGGGTTTGTATGCGGACCTGAAATAATGATGAAGGGAATATTTGAAATCCTTGAGGCATCCGACATCCCTGCACAGTATTCACTTGAAAGATACATGAAATGTGCACTTGGTGTATGCGGTCAGTGCTGCGTTGACAGCGAGGGATGGAGAATCTGTGTAGAGGGACCTGTTTTTGAAAACGACAAGATATCACAGATAACAGAATTTGCAAAATACAGAAGGGACGCTTCCGGTGTAAAGTATTAATGGTGAAAAGATGGGAATTGAGATTAGGCAACACTTGACTCCTCCGATACTGTTGGTATTGTTTTTATTAATCGTTTCTTTAATGTTTGTGTTTCCGGTTTTGAACATGATCATTTTAGGTGCGATACTGGCTTATGGAGTTCGTCCGGTTGCCCGTAAAATCCAGTCCAAATTAAAGTTCGAGTCCGTTTCCATTCTTTTGGCAATGGTGGTAATATTGGTGCCCCTCATACTGCTGGTCATCTATATTGTAGTTGAGCTTTCAGGTATGATTTCAGGATTTTTAGCTTCAAATTCATATAGGGACATCAACAATTCCCTGACAATGGTTTCAACATATCTTCCATGGAAATTTGATATAAATTCCATTTCAGCATCCATGAATTCATCCCTTCAGCAGGTTGGAAGTTATGTTTTAAATTATCTGGTCAAGTTTTTAAGCAGTCTGATGAACGTTACTCTTGACTTGTTCATTCTGGTCTGTTCAGTATTCTATTTCACCCGTGACGGTGACAACTGTCTTGAATTCATCAAGTCATTCGTGCCTGAGGATTCCATGGGCTTTTTTAACCAGACCGTTGAGTCAGTTAAAAATGTCTTGAGAAGCATATTCTATGGACACTTCCTGACTTCAGTAATCATCGGAATATTCGCTGCAATCGGCTATTCCCTTTTGGGATATCCATATGGAATATTTTTGGGCGTGATTACAGGAATTCTGCAGTTGATTCCGGTATTTGGCCCATGGCCGATATATTGGGCACTGTTTTTCATTGATGTCATTTCCGGAAACTATCCGAGGGCTGTAGTTGTGTTGCTGTTTGGATTTTTCCTAAGTACCGTGGATATGTATATTCGTCCTGCACTGTCAAGTCACTATGCCGACATACACCCTCTTATATTGCTGGTGGGATTCTTATCCGGGCCGCTGGTTTATGGAATCGTCGGATTCATTGTAGGGCCGTTGATTTTGGGAATCACCTATGCCGTTTTGGATAATTTCAGAAAGGAATATCTTATGGAGGATTCATGATGCAGAGAAATGTGGTAATTTTGGACATTGATTATGTTACTTATGACGGAAAGCCTGTAATAAGACTGTTTTCTAAGGATGGGGACAAAAACGTTATTCTAATTGACGATACATTCCAGCCTTATTTGTACGTGGTGTCTGATGATATTGAAGACTGCATTTCAGAAATCAAAGAAAATATTGATGTCGTGAATGTTGAAAAGGTTGTCAAAAAGGATTTCCAGATTGAATCCGAGTTCATCAAAGTGACATTCAATCATCCTCAGGAGCTTGCAAAAAGCAGGGATGCATTAAGGGATTTGGAAACCGTAATCCAAATCAGGGAATTTGACATACCGTTTTACAGAAGATACCTGATGGACAGGGACATCATCCCAATGACTGAAGTTGTGGCCAAAGGGGACAGCCTGAAGAAATTCCTAGACCTTGACTGTGAAACCCAGGACATTGAAATCATCAAGTTGACCGAACCTCCGACACGTTTGGAAGAGTATCCTCAGGACTTCAGAATTTTAAGTTTCGATTTGGAGGTCAGAAATCCCCGTGGGATGCCGGACTCATCAGTCGATGAGATAATCATGATAGGCGTTGCAAGCAATTTCGGTGTTAATCAGGTCATATCTACAAAGACAAACTCTGAGGACCGTGATGACTTTGTAAATCAGGTGGGCTCAGAAAAGGAAATGATTGAAGAGTTTGTAAAAATCATCAAGGAGAACAATGTTGACATTATAGTGGGATACAACTCCGATAATTTTGATTTCCCATATCTCAAGGAAAGGGCAAAGATTCTTGAAGTGGACCTTGACATTGGAATGGATGAGACAGATGTCAAATTCATCCGTAGAGGCTATGCCAATGCCGCATCATTCAAGGGCCTGATTCATGTTGACATATATCTTGTAATGAGAAGATACATGACACTGGACAGGTATACATTGGAAAGGGTATATTATGAGCTCTTTGGTGAGGAAAAAATAGATGTTCCGGGAGAGAGAATCTGGGAGTTCTGGGACAATGGCGGTGAGGAACTGGACAACCTGTTTGATTACTCTCTGGATGATGTAATATCAACTTTAAAGATTGCAGAACAGACATTGCCACTTAATCTGGAACTTACTCGTATAATCGGTCAGCCTTTGTTTGACGTCTCCCGTATGGCAACAGGTCAGCAGGCAGAATGGTTTTTAGTAAAGCAGGCTTATTTTGACGAGGAGGTTGTTCCCAACAAGCAGGGATCAAACTTTGCGGACCGTGCATCAGCCGAAGACAATGAGGGTGGATATGTGCGTGAACCCGAAAAGGGTCTGCATGAAAATCTGGTTCAGTTCGATTTCAGAAGTCTGTATCCGAGTATTATCATTTCAAAAAACATTTCTCCGGATGTAATGACACTGGGTGAAATTGACAATGAAGATGAATATAACATATCTCCCGAACATGGCATTAAATTTAAAAAATCACCTCAAGGCTTTATTCCATCAGTTATTGATAAGATCCTTCAGGAAAGGTTCAGGATTAAACGTGAAATGAAGGCATCAACCGATCCTCAGCAGAGAATTGCCTTGGATGTACAGCAGCAGGCCATTAAAAGACTTGCAAATACTATGTATGGTATCTATGGATTTCCGCGTTTCAGATGGTATTCATTTGAATGTGCAAAGGCCATTACATCATGGGGAAGACAGTACATTAAATCATCAATAAAAAAAGCTGAAGAATATGGGTTTTATACTATATATGCGGATACCGATGGTTTTTATGCGAAATACAAAAAGAATGATGGAAAATAATTTCTATTTTTAGTTAAAATTTGTTTTTTTAAAAAAGAAAAAGTGTAAGAGAAAGTTAATTTCTCTTATCGTTTAATTTTAATAGTTGATTTTGCTTGTTTAGCTGTAACATACTTGTTAGCGGATGTTACGACAACTTTATGTGTACCAACTTTTAACTTATTGACATTAAGTTTGGCGATACCTTTTGTGTTTGTTTTTAAAGTGTAAGTTTTAGCCTTTTTACCGGTGTAAACTTTAACTTTAATTTTGACTCCTGTAATAACTTTTTTAGTCTTTTTATTTTTAACTGTTACTTGGAAGTACTTTTTAGCACCTTTTTTAGCAGTTAATTTTTTAGGAACTAATTTTGCTGGAGCTTTTTTGATTACAATTTTGCTTGTAACTTGTTTAGCATTGAAGTTTTTGGAGTCTGCACCGCTAACTACAACTTTGTAGCTACCTGGTTTTAATGTGTCAAGTAATAATTTGATTTGACCGTTCATACCGGTGTTACCTTTGTAGTTGTAGTATCTGTTTTTGGAAACAAAAATCTTGATGTTAAGTTTAGCATCATAGATTGCTTTATTGTTTTTAGTGTTAGTCAATTTGACAGTTAAGTATTTGTCGTCTTTGTAGTATGCGGTAACTTTTTTAGCAGTGATTTTTGCACTAGCCTTTTTAACTGTAATAGTTTTGGTAACTTGACTTGCTTGATATCTGGTATCTGCTGAGTTAATAACAATTTTATGTTTACCTACAGCTAATGATGCACTAAATGAAACTTGACCTTTTTTGTTGGTCTGGAACAGGTAATCATTGTATTTTGTAGAGGTAGTGTAAAGTCTTACAAGCAAGTACATTCCATTTACAGCTTTACCGTTCTTATCCTTAACTGTAATAGTTGAGGTGGTTCCAGTATTGAAATAAACACTAACGTTTTTAGCATTGATGACTACAGGAATCTTTTTGAGTGTGAATTTTCCTGAACCACTTGCTTTTTTTAGGTTAGTGTCATTTGTTTTAAAGTTCATTTGGTAAGTTCCGGTTGGCAATCCGCTTACACCAAGTTGGATTGTACCGTTTTCATTAGTCATCTGATTAGGATTGGATAAAGTAGCGCCAGTAATATTAAGGAATATGGTTACTCCTGCAAGTGCTTTACCAGTTTTTGCATTGGTTACTTTAATTGTAACTTTTTTATCAGTTCCGTAGTATTCGTTAAATGCTTCAAGTTCAAGTTTTACGTCAACCATGTTGATTGTAAGGGTGGTTTTGTTTGAACCATTAAGAGCACCTGATCCGGTTACTGTAGCAACATAGGTTCCAACAGGTGGGAAAATGCTAGAACTTATAACTAATCCAGGATAGAAGTTTTGGTTTGCTAAAGTTACAATACCATTTTCATCACTGGTTAATGAGGTTGTGGTACCTATATTGTATCCTCCACTTGATGTACGGGTGATGAAATAGATTTGTGTTCCATTTTTGGTCATTGATATGCTGACTGTTTTTTTGGATAATACTAAAGCTTCATCATCAATATCAACTAACTTAAATGTGAAGTTACCATCCTGATAGTCATTGGTTACAGTGACTGGAACAATCTCTATATTGTAGATTCTGTTTAGGGTAACATTAACTTCAGTTTGATTATATCTGATAGTTAATGTTGCGGTAGTGAAGTTACCGTTTTCAAGAGTGAATGTTAATGTTCCGTTTGTATATTCGAATTTAGTAATGGTAATGTTTTTAGTAACATTTCCATCTTTGTATGTAACAGTTAAGTTCAAATCATTTTTGGTAATGTCAATAGGCACAGTACCATTAATAATGTTTATTTTGATTTCTCCTTTTTTAGTGGAGTTAATGGTAGTAGTTTTAGTTGCATTAATTCCATAAACGGTCAATGCAATGATTTTTTCAGAAGTTGCAATGCTTTCGGTTCCGATATATTGAACGGTTAAGTTGTAAACTCCGAAATTATATTTGTCGGTTAATGTAACAACTGAACCGTTGCATGTGAATTTAACCTCTTTGCCGTTGTTCAGGATTTTAATGTTTTTATCACTAACAGTTATTTCAGTACCGTTAGCCGCTGTTACGTTTACTGTAAAGTTAATTACTTCACCGGTTCCCACATTAATGGTATCTGGAATTACGATAGTTTCACTGCCCACTTTAAGAATGGTTTTACCGGTTAAATTATTTTCAGCACTGTATTTGATATCAACATATGCTGTATCGAATTTTTTATCTACTTTAAACTTAATTGTTTGTTTGTCACTTTCAAGGATAATATTACTAACAGGAACAGTTATGTTTGATGTTTTGTTTTCAAATTTATAGAATAATGTAACAGTTAAATTAGTTAAGTTTACATTAACTGGATCTGCACCGTCACTAAGATTTATGGTAATCTCAGTATAATTATCAGAACCAACGCTTGCAGTTTCCTGAGGTTTCATTGTCTTATTGCCGCTTACTTTCATAGTTAGGGTTGCGTTGGATGCAGCATAAGTTGAATTACCTTTATATAAGATTACTATGTTGTGCACTCCCACAGCTAAGTTGAGAGTAAGGTTTTTATTGGCACTATTATATGTAAAGCTAGTAGTTTCTTTTCCATTATCAAAGACTTTTAAATCATTTTTAGTTATTGTTAAGTTATTATTTTGACCGTAGAGGATTGTGATACTGATGCTTTTAATCTCTTCGGATGTGTATTTTTCTTTGGTTTGCTTATATTTGACTTCAGTACTAACTTTGATGTCAACAGTTTTAGGTTCGGTTGCATTAGTATAGTTTATAATTAATCTTGCGTCTCTTAATGTAACTGGTGCAGTGAATTTGATTGTTTTATTGTTTATAATATCAAATTGGTCACGACCTATAGTTTGATTGGTTACATTTCCGTTTTCATCGGTATATACTAATGTTAGATTGAAATTATCTTTGACCAAGTCAATGTATTCGGCCTGATCGAATACTTTAACTGGAATTTCAATATTCTTTCCATCGCAAACAACACTGGTTTCGGTTTCGATAGTGTTGTTTCCATATATTTTTACAGCGATAACTTTGCTTGAATTAATGTAATTTTCACTGCCTAAGTAATTGATTGTAAGATTGTAAATTCCATAAGGCAATGCTTCTGTAATTTTCATGATGGTTCCTGTATAGTCAAATGCAATACTTTTGTTTCCATTCATTACGGATAAATTATCTTTATTTACACTAATTGGATTTGAAGAGTTATCTTTAACTTTTACTTCCAAAGTTTTGTTTGAATCCTGTTTAAACTTATATTCGTCATTAGTTTCAACAGTTGTATTTATTTTTTCTTGAGCTGTCTCATCGGGTACGTTCTCATCAGTATCACTGAGGACAACGTCTTTTCCGTCATCAGCCGTTTGAACATCAACGTTATCGGTGACATTCTCACTAGCACAGACGGATCCGATGCTTATTAATAGAAATATGGCTATTCCTATCAATATGTAAGAATTTTTTAATTTCATAGTTTATTGTCCTCCTTTTTTGAAAACCATATTTTTATAAAAAATCTGATAAATGATTTTCAGTATTAAAATATTGAATTTTTTTACATTTAAAGGTTTGTTATTTTCATATTTTTTTTACTTATTTCAGTATTAATATTGCTTTAAACTTGTAAAACTGTACAAAAAATCATTATTGAAATTGAAAAAATTAATCATAATCAAATTTTCATATACATGTCATGTTTAAAAACAGTGTGGTTGGATTGTTACTTTCATA
The DNA here is from genome assembly GCF_902788255.1 of uncultured Methanobrevibacter sp. Classification (NCBI taxonomy): domain Archaea; kingdom Methanobacteriati; phylum Methanobacteriota; class Methanobacteria; order Methanobacteriales; family Methanobacteriaceae; genus Methanobrevibacter; species uncultured Methanobrevibacter sp. Next base: position 20,492 of record NZ_CADAJR010000003.1, on the reverse strand, counting down.
AATATTAAAGTAACCTTGATTAAATAAGTAGGTTACTGTGAGTAATAAAAAATATGATGTCTAAAATCAATTAAATTAATGGGTGGTTTGGGTGAAAAAATAGAAATTGTGAGTTATGAAAATAACTCAACTAGTTTTCAACATATGAATCTATGTCAATATCCAAATCGTCACAGATTCCTTTTAATTGTTCATATAATTTTTCATCGATTGCAACACCGTTTTCTTCAGCTTCAGCAATCCTTTTAACCTCAAGGTCTCCTGGAATAGCAACGGTTTCACCGGTAGCCCTTACCTGTGATACAAAGTCTTCGGTATGTGCCTTGAAATCTTCAAAGTCTCCGAATTTGGATGGGTCGATTACAACATACAAATCTCCTTTGGTACAGTCTTTGGTAGGTGAAGCGGTTCCGGTTACTCCATGACCGTAGCCTGCCTGTACTAGCGGTCCGGTTAGGATTTCAATAAGTAGGGATAATGCATATCCTTTAAATCCACCAAATGGTAAGATGGATCCTTCAAGTGCTGCTTCAGGGTCGTTTGTTGGTTTTCCATCTTTATCTAATGCCCATCCGTCTGGTAAATCAAGTCCTTTTCTTTTTGATTCGATGATTTTACCACGTGCGGTTACGGATGTTGCCATGTCGACAGTAATGTATGTGTCGGATGGAATTCCTAATGCAACAGGGTTTGTTCCAATTAATGCTTCTTTACCTCCTAATGGTGCAATTGCAGGGTCGGTATTTGCCAGAACAAGTCCGATACAATTTTCCCTTAATGCTAAATCGGAATAAAATCCGGTTACTCCAAAGTGATTGGTATTGTGAACTCCTACACATGCAATACCTACTTCTTTAGCTTTTTTGATTGCTATTTGCATTGCCTTATAGGATACTGCCTGGCCGAATCCACTGTTACCGTTAATCAATGCGATTGCAGGGGTTTCCTTTTCGATAGTTATGTTATCTTCCAAGTTGATGGTTCCTGCTTTGATACTAATTAGGTATTGTGGGAATCTTCCAAGTCCATGTGATGTAAATCCTTTTAAATCTGCATCTAATGTTGCTTCTGCAACTAATTCTTGGTCCTCTTCACTAGCTCCTAACTTTGCTAAAATTTCCTTTACAAGAGCTAACTCTTTATCTTTCATTATCTTCATTTACACACCTCTATTAGTATTCAATTTGAGATCCTTCAAAAGCGGTAACGGTGATTTTTTCATCATCTGTTACTTTACCAATGATTTGACATTCACAATAATCTTTTAAAGTGCTCATGATTTTATCTGCTTCTGATTCCTCACAGATAACAACAAAACCGACACCCATATTGAAAACCTTATACATTTCCTTGATGTCAACATTTTGTTCATAAATAAGTTTGAAAATTTCAGGGACTTCCGGAAGGTTATTGATTTCGTACCCTACGCCTTTTTTAAGACGTCTGAGGTTTGTGAAACCTCCTCCTGTAATGTGGGCAAGTCCATTGATATTATATTCTTTTTCAAATAGTGCAACTATAGGTTTAACGTATAATTCGGTAGGACGAATTAACTCCTCACCGATTGTGGTTTCACCGTTTGGCATCTTATCGTCAACAGTAAGTCCTGCATCTTCAAATATTGCCTTTCTGGCCAGACTGTATCCGTTGGAATGAATTCCGTTACTGTTGATACCTATTAAAACATTTCCAGGTTCGATATTTTCGCCGGTAATGATTTTATCAACATCTACAAATCCGATACCTGTTCCTGCAAGGTCAAAGTCCTTGATAATTCCAGGTAATGATGCGGTTTCTCCACCGATGATTGCAATTTTTGATTCGTTTGCTCCTTTAACCAATCCTTCAGCTATTTCAGCTGCTCTTTCAGGGTCTGGTTTTTCAACAGCAAGGTAATCAACCAGTGCTATAGGTTCGGCTCCGACACATAATATGTCGTTTACAACCATTGCAATACAGTCAATACCTACAGTATCGTATTTGTTCATCATTTCAGCAATTAAAATCTTACTTCCAACACCATCAGTACTCATTGCAATGGCTTTGTCGCCTAAACGCACTAAAGCTGCATAGTGACCACTGTCGGTAATAATATCTCTACATTCTAATGTTGATTTGAGTTTATCAGCTAGTGCAGAAACAGTGACTGCTTCTAAATCAATGTCAACACCGGATTCTGAATAAGTTGCCATAATTACACCGTTTTTAAAAATAAATTAATGTTGCGGTATTACACAACATTTCATACATAATGATTTTTGTATTAATTAATATATTAATGTATTCTTACACAATCTAAATTAATTGGAGTTTTGGTCTCAATCTTATAACTTCTATGGATTGATGAAGCCAAGTCGACTGCCTTATATGGGTCTCCATGACATGTGATGACCTTTTCAGGTCTTGGATTGAGTCTTTTAACATATTCCATTAATTGTCTTCTGTTGGAGTGACCACTGAATCCATTAATTGTTTTAACCTGCATTTTGACGTGGAACTGTTTGGTTCTTCCGTCATCATCTTCAAGAGGAATTTCCTTCCATCCTTTTTGAACCCTTCTTCCCATGGATCCTTCGGATTGGTATCCTACAAATATGATGGTGTTTCTTTCATCTTCACATAACCATTTGAAGTATTCGACAGAGTTTCCGCCGGTCAGCATACCTGAGGTTGACAGTATGATTGCAGGCTGTTTTGATTCAACGATGTCCTTTCTTTGGTCGTGGTTTTGTACCTTTTCAAACATTTCTGAGATGAATGGGTTTCTTCCCATATGGAATATTTGGTCTCTTAAGTCTTTGCTTAAGTATTCAGGCCTTGCAGTGTGGATTGCGGTAGCTTCCCAAATCATTCCGTCTATGTAGATTGGTACCTCTTCAATCATGCCGTGTCTCATATATTCTTCAAGCACTACCATCAGTTCCTGTGCCCTTCCCACAGCAAATACAGGAACAAGGACTTTTCCTCCACGTTTAAGTGTTTTGTAGATGGTTTTCATCATTTCTTTTTCGGCATTGTTTCTTGAAGGTTGAACATCTTCCTTTCCACCGTAGGTACTTTCCATAATCACGGTTTCTGCACGTGGGAAACGAATTGTTGCAGGTTCAAGTAATCTTGACGGTTCATATTTGAAGTCTCCGGTATATACTAAATTGTGGGCTCCGTCTCCAATGTGCATGTGGGAGATTGCTGAACCTAGGATGTGTCCTGCATTGTGTAAGGTTAATCTGATGTCCGGTGAGATGTCTGTTACTTCACCGTAATCAAGTGTGATGGTATTTTTGATTGCCTGTTTAACGTGTTTGGATGTAAATGGTAAAGGATTTCCTTCACGATGAGCAATATCCAAGTGGTCAAACTGCAATAGGGTTGTTAAATCCCTGGTTGGAGTTGTACAGTAAACCGGTCCATCATATCCGTAATGGAAAAGGTAAGGTACAAATCCGCAATGATCTAAGTGAGCGTGAGAAATAATGACTGCATCCAATTCTTCGATTGAAAATTCTGGAGCATTCAAATAAGGGAATGCATTTTTATTGTCTGATGCAGCAACGTTAACACCACAGTCTAATAATACACGACTGTTAGGGGTTTGCAACAACATTGATGAACGTCCTACTTCCTTGAATCCTCCCATTGAAGTAACTCTTGCCCAGTCATTAGGGTATTTGCTTCCCTGGTGGATTTGACGTCCGAGACGTTGTAATAATTTTTTCCTATCTTTGCTGCTATTCTTTTGAATAGTTCTAATTTTTCCAATAATGTCTGAACTGATAGGTGGAGTTCTTAAGATTTTTGGTGCCCAACCAGTATTTTTGACGATATTTCTTGAGGTAACACCGTATTTTCCAATAACGAGTCCTGGCTTTTTGGCGGTTATGACAACCTCACCAGTTACGGTATCAAAGTAAATATCAGTAATTTCAGCTCCTTCCGGAACAATTTCGTGAATTTTATTAATTGTTGGTTCTGGTTCAAGTAAAGCACTTTTGTCAGATCTGATAATTATTCTTTTTCTAAGTTCTTTTGCAAGTGATCTTATTAAATCACCGTTTTCAGTAATAATTTCCGGATTTTTTGTGTAAACCACCACTTCAGGCCCTTCAAATTCTACTTTTGAAACCTGAATTTCATCTGGTAGCTTGCCTAAAATCTCTTTTTTAACATCCTCTAAAATATCTGAAGTCATATAATCCCTTCAAAAAAAGTTTGTGTAGGAATATAGTTTATGAAAGCTGTTTAAGCTTGTAAATTAGTTAATCTTCATAAACTATCTACACGGTTATATAAAAAAATAGTTAGTTATGAAAAATTAGCTTACTTATATTTTTCCAAGAATCTCATTAATTTTTTCATTATCTAACATTTCAAAGCCGTCTTTAGTAACCTTTGCGACTAAATATCCGTTACCGGAGTAAGTGTCACGTTCAGCTGCGGCTCTAATAGCTCTTATGGCTATTTCAAGTCCTTCGTCAGTTGTTAAGTCATCTCTAAATCTGTCTTCAAGAACACCGTATGCAACGATGGAACCTGATCCGGTTGAGATGTAAGTATCTTCAATCATACCACCTGCTGGGTCGAGTGAGTATAGAGATGGTTTGTCTCCGTCCATTCCACCAAGTAATGTTTGAACATACATTGGTCCGGAACGTAGGATGTTTGCAGTTAATGAAGCAGCCGCTTTGACGCTGATTTTATCGTTGTTTCTCATTTCGTATAAGGAAACTTCCGCTTCGATAACTTTCATTAAACTTTGAGCATCTCCAACAGAACCAGCTATGGTTGTTACAATATGATCATTAATTTTAAATATTTTTTCTGCAACTTTATGAGCTACAAGGTTTCCCATACTAGCTCTTCTTTCGCTTGCAAATACAACTCCATCTTCACAAGTAATTCCGACGGTGGTTGTACCTTCTAGTATTTTATCATCCATTTAAATACACCTCATATAAGTATTTAAAATATCTTATTTCAACTACTCATAGGTTAATTTAACAAAATATAAACTAATCTAGTAGATTAATTTTATTTAAAATCAGAATCAATAATTAGTATTAACTAACAATAGTAATATTAGATATTGGCATATATAAACTTTTCTTATAGGTGTGTTATGAAATATAAAAAAATTGGGGATATTCTAATAATTGATAATAATTGTCAGGATACGGATTTTGAAGGCATGTCAAGAAAGCATAATGTTAAAACCATAATGAAGATTGACCATATTCAGGGAACCAAAAGGGAACCTGTTTATAAAATTCTATATGGTGAGGAAACCGAAACTGTAAACAAGGAAAACGGATGCCTTTTCAAACTTGATTTGGCCAAGGTAATGTGGTCAAAGGGCAACAACAATGAACGCTTAAGAATAGCAAAACTTGTTCGGGATGGTGAAAGGGTAATTGACATGTTTGCAGGCATCGGCTATTTTTCCATACCTATAGGTGTTCATGCCAATGCCTCAGAGGTTATCTCAATCGAGATTAATCCTAATTCCTACCATTACCTTTGTGAAAATATCAGGTTAAACAAGTTGGATAATATAACTCCGGTTTTAGGGGACTGCATGATTGAAACTCCCAAGTATCGTGCAGACCGTATACTGATGGGTTATGTCAAAACCACTCACCATTATCTCAAGGTCGCCATAGACAGTCTCAACGAGGGTGGAATTCTGCATTATCATGAAACCGTTCCCGAAAAACTAATCGACACAAGACCCCTCGAGAGAATCAAGTCCGTTGCACAAAATCGTGATGTTGAACTTTTAAAAATAAATAGAATTAAAAAATACTCTCCGGGCGTTTGGCATGTGGTTATTGATGCCCGGATATATTAGATATATGTTCTATAAGGTTATCATTAAGCCATTCGCTGTTGATGTATTTGTCATAAACGCATAATCTTTCAATCAGCTTGAAACCTGCATCTTCAGTTAATTTCTGAAGCTCATTAATTCCCGGCCAAGGGGATGTGATGTTTACATAATCTGGACTGACTGGTGATACTCCGCCCCAATCGTCGGCACCACAGAGAAGAAATATTTGGGCGGTATCGTTGTTTAGGTTTGGAGGGACCTGAATGCTTACATCAGTATCCTTAAAGAGCAGGGTTCCTGCAATCACTGTCCTTATCATATCCAGAAAACTAGGTTCTGGCCAGTCCTGCATTTCAATGCCAGGTATTGGTGTGAAATTTTGAATGATGACTTCCTGAATGTGCCCATATGAATCATACAGGTCACGGATGGCAAGAAGTGATTCTGCAATTTCCTCTTTTGTCTCACCAATTCCAATCAGAATTCCGGTGGTGTATGGAATCTTAAGCTTTCCTGCATTTTCTATTGTTTTAAGTCTTAAAATCGGATTTTTTCCGGGACTCTTGTTGTGTGCCGGCAGTTCCATCAGTCTTGATGATGAGTTTTCAAGCATCAATCCCATTGAGGCATTGACTTCCTTTAATCTTTTCAGGTCATCAAATGAATAGTTTCCACCATTTGTATGTGGCAGCAGGGATGTTTCATCCAGTGTCATCTGACAGATGTCAACAACATAGTCAATCATTTTTTCATAGCCGTATTCCTTAAGTTTTAGCTGAACGGCCATTTCTTCATCTGCATCTTCTCCAAAAGTGAAAAGGGCTTCCTTGCACCCGAACCTTTCAGCCTCTTTTAGACTTTCCAGTATTTCGTCCTTATTTTTAAGGATAATGGCTTCGGGGTCATCAGGATTCTTTTTAAAATTGCAGTATCCGCAATCGTTTCTGCAGATTTCAGTCAATGGTATAAAAATATTTTTAGAATAAGTAATAAGATGATTCTCTCGGTATTTGACGGTTTCTGCCATATAGCTTATAATCTCGCTATCTTGGGCAGTCAATACCTTGAGAATATCTTCTTTGGTTAATTTTGATGTCATGCTTAATCGTCATGTTCTGAAACGGTAACTTCCACATATAATGGAGGTATCTCGTTTTTGTCTTCCCAGATTGCAATAATAACATCGAATTTAGGAACTTCAAACACTTTATATGCAACAACAAGGCCCATTGATTCCAGTTCCTCTTTCATCCTAATGAATCCTTTGCTGTCCACACTGTTGGTTGACACTTCACTTCGTTTAATGTTTTTATCACCGATTTCCAGGATTTTTGAAATTTTTTCGGAAGTTGCATCCAGTTCCTTTCCGCCTAGGATTTCTCCGATTTCCAATAGTTTGGATTCAAATTCATCTAATGGCAGAACTTTTCTGGATCTTCCTCTGACAATAAGTATTCTTTCATTATCTATTGCAGGTCTTGATCCTTTAAATGAATTAAAAAATCCCATTACTTCTCCTGCAATTTCATAAGTTTTTTTCATTAAAGTCATCCCTAGATATTTAATTCTTCTTTTAACTCACCAAGTGTAGTGACCTTTTCAGCATATGCGTTGTGTCTGTGGATACTTTCTTGATTTTCTTGGCGTGCTGTAATTAATGTATCGTCTGGGAAGTCGGAATATTTTTTTACAATTTTTTCCATCATGTTCCTGACGCAGTCTTCAACGAATACAGGTTTTCTGTGTGCATTCATTACGGTTGCATTTTCATCAGGTCTTTTAAGTAATTCACATACAGGTGAACTCATTGAAGTTTCAATGATTTCAATCAAGTCTTCAGCTTTAACGCTTTTGTCTTCTGGAACTTCGATTAAGAGTGTTCCTATTCCTCTTTGATTGTGAGAAGCAAATGTCACGGTATCTAAAACTTTTTGTGTAGTTTCTTCATCAAGGAATTCTAATAATTTTAATTTATCGGATTCCCTTACGGATTCCTGTGCACATGGACAAACGGTCATTCCAATAAGTTCCGCACCTATGCTTTTTCTGATAGTCACGTTACCGTCATCATCTCTAAGTCCAATTGCTTTTGCTTTCAATTGGGCCATTTCCTGAGTTTTATTTTTGGTAACTGGTGATTCTTTCATGAACATAAAATCGGTTGTCATTGAGATTTCAACACGTCTTGCATATTCGTGCTTGGTCATCATTTTGTCAACGATTTTTGCACATAATGATTCAACATCTACGGTAGAGTCTTTAGCTACAGTTTCGAGGACTTCACTAATGGCTTCCGGGTTTCTAGACATATGAACTCCTTTTTGATCACTTGGTAAATCTACAAATGCATCAAAAGAAGGTAGTAAAATTATAGGTCTTTTATTTTTTCTTTCTAGTTGTAATAATTTTTTTACTCCGGTGACACCCACTCTGGTTAATTTTATGGGCACACTTGGAGTGTCGTCTTGAGTATCGGGTAAGCAAACTGCCAATTTAATAACCTCGTTTTAATAATTAAATATTATTAATATTGTATTTTTTCATTTATATACTTAAATGATTATTTGACAGTTTTGTAAGGTCAATATAACATTGTAATATTTATTATATATTTAAGTATAAAATATACACTTTGATAAAAAATAAGAAATAAAAAAGTAGTTTGAACTACTTTTGAAAAAAAAGTTATAATATGTTGGAAGATCCCATGTCTTCTTTAATAACATCAAGAACAGTTTGAGTATATGTCCTTTCTATAATTGGGTCTTTTAATAATTCTTTAATGAATGCGTTTAATTCATTGGTGTTTCTGAATTTTGCAATTAAAAATGCATCATATTCTCCAGTCACATCATAAATTCCAACAACATTTTTATTGAAGAAAGTTTTTTCTTCCCAATTTTTTAGTTTTCCGCCTTTTACTCTAACTCCGATGATTGTAGTTAAAACAAAACCTAATTTTTCATGGTCAATTACTGGAGAGAATTTTTTGATTACTCCAGATTTTACCATCTTATCAATACGATTGTGAACGGTTCCTACAGACACATCCAAACTGCGTGAAATTTGTCTGTAAGATGTTCTTACATCTTCATTGATAATTTTAAGGATGTTAATATCAGTATCATCAAGTTTGACGACATTATCTTTAGTCTTTACCATTTGAAAACTCCTTAATTATATTTTTAAATTTTAGTTAATTGATATTATTAACTATATGCTATATAGTAAGGTTTTCATATTATATAAAAGTTGTTGTATTTTTGATATTTTTTTTTAAAATTTTTTGCATATTGTACTAATTGTAATTTTTACTTGCCATAATTTTTAAAAAATTTGATTAAATATTGCCAATGCAACTTATTTTTTATGTTTTTTTATAAATTTTTGTTATAACAGTGTAATACTTTTAATTTTCATTTAATTTTTCCAAAATTTTTTTAATATCCTCGATGCCTGCATCACTTTTAATGCCAATTGGATTGAAATGGGTTCTTATAGCTTTAAATCCATTATTTTCAAGTTCATTTAAAATTAAGTCAAATTTTGGTGCACTGACTTTTAAAGATTTGCATATGCTGTGAACATCATAAAAGCTTACAGGGGCATCAGCTTCAACAAGACATTTGTTCAATAACTTTAAAGCTTCCTTTTCAGTATTTATCTTTTTATTTTCAGCTTCATCAATCATTTTTTGAATAAATTCGCCATCCTGAATACTTCCGAGCCACAGAGGTCCGGCATGGGTTAAATTTTCACCGCAAACAGGACATATTTCATCAATTGGACTGGCCAAACCATGGCTTGTCTGTCTGTGCAGGCAGTGTTTGCAGTGACTTATATATCCTAAATTTTTTAAAGATTCATCTGTTCTTTTTGAACCCTTTTTAATTTCTAGGTATAATCTCATATAATGTTCAGTACTGTGTGACATTTTCACTTCAATGTACTTTGCATACTTTGAAAGTGTAAGTGCAACAAAACCTGCCAAAATTCTGATACCGTTTTCATGGCAGTATTCACTTTTGTAAGGTTTGGAATTGTATTTGCGAATGCATGGCTCCTCATAGGTTCCGCACAATGCTGAGGTGTCGGTTGCAGTAACGCATAAAAGTGAATTTCTACGAGCGCAATATCCTGCTGAATCTAAAAATGGAGAAGGGGTTCCAAAAGAATCAATATCAATCACGTCAAATTCACCACGTTTCATCCTTAAGAACATGCTTGCGTCATGCTGATACACTTCAACATCACTCAAACCATTCAATTCAATGTTGTGGCGTTCATAATGATTGGCGGTTTCACTAATGTCATTTATGGCAACTTCGCCGACACCATCGATTTCGTTTTTATATCTTACTCCACGAATTCCGCTTCCTCCGAACAAGTCGCAGATATTGATTTCACGGTCCTCTTGTTTTTGGAAAACCTGGATTGCAAGAATAGACAGGTCCCTATTCATTTCCATATGGGGATTATAAAAAACCGGTGCGGCGGATGAAACCTTTTCAAATTCCGGAAATTCAATTTTTGTCAATCCTTCTTCTATAGTTTTTATTTTATATTCTTCCATTACTTCTCACTCGTAGTTTTTCTTAATAACTAATATTTTAAATATTATTAGATTTAAATATTATAGTATAATAATCTATTTGGTGATAAATGTGTCAGATATTAAAGTTCCTATTGCAAAACCATTAATTGGTGATGAAGAAATAGAAAATGTAGTTGAAGTTTTAAAATCCGGTATGATTGCTCAAGGACCTAAAGTTGAAGAGTTTGAACAAAAATTTGCTGAATGGGTTGGAGCAAAATACGGTATTGCCGTAAACTCAGGTACTGCTGCATTGCATACAGCACTTCTTGCATGCGGTATCGGTGAAGGCGATGAGGTAATCACAACTCCATTCACTTTCATTGCAAGTGGGAATTCTATCGTTTATACTGGTGCAAAACCGGTATTTGCAGATATTGATTTAAAAACTTACACTTTAAACCCTGACTCAATTGAAGATTTGATAACTGAAAATACCAAGGCTATTTTACCTGTTCAGCTATACGGCCAATCAGCTGACATGGACAGAATTAATGAAATTGCTGAAAAATACGGTTTGATCGTTATCGAAGATGCCGCACAGGCTCATGGTGCAACCTACAAAGGTCAAAAGGTTGGAAGTATGGGTGACATGGCATGCTTCAGTTTTTATCCAACCAAAAACATGACAACTTCCGAAGGTGGAATAATAACCACCGATGATGAGGATTTGGCCGAACAAGCAAAAATATTCCGTGCACATGGGGCAAGCGTCAGATATCATCATGATGCAATAGGATACAACTTTAGAATGACTGATATCGCAGCAGCGATAGGTCTTGCACAAATGGATAAAATAGACGGATTCAATGACAAAAGAATAGAAAATGCGGCTTACTTGAACGAAGGATTGAAGGATGTTGACGGAGTCATTACTCCTTACTGTGCTGACGGTTCAAAACATGTATATCACCAATACACAATCCGTGTTGAAAAAGGAGACCGTGATGATTGGGTTGACATAATCAATGAGTGCGGTGTTGGAACAGGAATTCATTATCCTATTCCGTTATATAATCAGCCAATCTATAAAATTCTCGGATTTGAAGGGGATTGTCCAAATGCAGAACTTGCAGCAGACAATGTGATTTCCCTACCTGTTCATCCTAATTTAACAAAAGAAGATTTGGATTTAGTTATTGAAGCTGTAAAAACTGCTTCTAACGAGTTAGATTAAATTCTAACTCATTCTAACATTTTTTCAACCGTATCCACTTTCGCATCCAAAGTTCTGTTTTCCAGATCTCTTCTGTCATCTACTTTTATAACTGTATAGACCCTGCCAACACCAACGTCAAACACTGCCTCCTGGGCTTTGGCTATGGCAGCATACAATTCTGTTAGATTTTCTGCTTCAATCTGTGTTCCCATACCTGTCAACTGGTAACTCAGACCGGAATCCTTTATTGACTGTACGGCTGCGGTTACATAGTCTTTACATTCTGTAGTTTCTGTACCTACTGGCAATATTGCAAAATCACAAGTAATCATAATTTTCACCTAAGAAAATTATTTATTTATTATTGTATAAATTAATTTAGTAATGGTGAAATTAAACAAAGATGAATTCAATGAAAAGATTTTTACAAGAATCAATAATCTGATTGATGATTATCAATTAATTAAGGAAGGTGAATTGATAGCCGTTGCATTGTCCGGTGGTAAGGACAGTGTACTGACATTGCATGCACTGAAAAATTATCAAAAATACCTTGATTTTGATTTGGTTGCCATCAGTGTTGATGAGGGTATTGAAGGCTACAGGCAACACGGTATTGATTCTGCCATTAAAAATGCAAAGGACTTGGATATTGAGCTTGTTCAAAAATCATTCAAGTCCGAAGAGGGTTTTGCATTGGATGATATCTATTCTAATTTTAAAAGCGCATGCATCCCATGTGGGGTGTTTAGGCGTAACATTTTAAATAAAACTGCCTATGAACTTGGTGCGGTTAAGATTGCAACCGGACATAATTTGGATGATGAGATTCAGTCATTCTTAATGAGCTTTGCACGTGGAGATACTATCAAATTCTCCAAATTTGGGCCTGAACTTGATGTTATTCATCCGAAACTCGTTCCAAGAATAAAGCCGTTGTGGAACACTCCCGAAAAGGAAGTCGGCATGTGGGCTGTAATTAATGATATTGACATACATCTAGATGAGTGTCCTTATTCCCATTTGTCACTTAGGGCAAAAATCAAGGAGTTTTTAAATGTCAGTGAAGATCAGCATCCCGGTGTCAAGGTTAATGTGATGGAGTCATTCAAACAGATTTTGAATTTTGAAAATGATATAAACACAAACCTTAACGAATGTGAAGTCTGTGGTGAGCCGACTTCATCTAATATCTGTAAGGCTTGTGAGTTAAAAGATTTAATTTCTAAGGATTGCGAATGCCATATACGCAATGAATAGTATTATTAATATAATACCTTCTTTTTTATCATATTTTTCTTGGGTTTTACCAAATATGAAGCATAATACTGTTACTGCTACCATAAATAGTACATCTATTAACATGCTTGAGTCGAGAGGTATTCGACTTATTGCACTACTTGCCCCAAGTACGAATAATATGTTGAATATGTTGGAACCAACTACATTACCTATAACCAATTGATTTTCACCTTTTCTTAAAGCGGTAATTGAGGTAACAAGTTCAGGTAATGATGTACCGATTGCAACAATGGTCAAACCAACAAGGGTTTCACTCATTCCAAGGGCGATTGCTATTGCTGAGGCACTGTCAACTACCAAATCCCCACCTATTATGATTCCTGCAAGTCCCACAAGAATGAAGATTATACTTTTAGGTGTTGTCAATTTTGGCTTTTCAACATAATTTGCATCACTGGACTTTTTAGCATCTTTAATAAGGTAGACTACATAAATCACTAAGAGTGCGAGTAAGATGATTCCTTCAATGGCTGAGATGTCCCATCCTATTACAAGAAATATTGCCCATAATACGGTAATTCCAACAAGGAAAGGCAAGTCCTTATTTAAAACACTTTTTTCCATTAATAAATTACTCATCAATGCAGCTATACCGATTACCATCAGCATATTGAAGAGGTTACTTCCAACAACGTTACTGACAGCCATTGCATTGTTGCCCACTATTGATGAAGTAATTGATACTGCAGCTTCGGGAGCACTTGTTCCGAATGCAACAATTGTCAAACCAACAATGATTGTAGGTATCTTAAGAATTGCCGCAATGCTACTTGCTCCATCAACAAAAAAGTCGGATCCTTTTATTAAAAATACGAATCCCACAAGCAGTAATACAATTTGAATTATTATTCCTGCGTCCATTTTTTATTCCTCTATTATCACTGGTTCTTCTGGACCCAAATCGGTCACGAGAACTTTGTCGATTTGGTGTCCGTCAATATCGATTATTTCAAAGATAAATCTTCCACATTCGTATTTGTCTTCTTCATCAGGTATTGTACCGCTTAGGCTTAAGATAAATCCTGCAAGTGTGGTGTAATTGTCTTCTTCTTCATCAGGTAATTTATCTTTGAATTCAAATAGTTCTTTGAATTTATCAATTGGATATCTTCCATCTATTAACCAGCTTCCATCTAATCTTTGAGTTGCTTTAGGTTCATCTTCCTCATCAATTCCAGGAATGTCTCCAACAATACCTTCAAGTAAATCGTTTAAAGTGATTAACCCTTCGACGCTACCGAATTCGTCAACAACAAGTGACATGTGTACATATTCCTGGTTTTCCTTAAATTCCTTAAGCAGTTCCAAAGTTTCAAGGTGTTCTGAAACTACCAATGGTTCTTTGACAATTTTATGAATGTCAAATTCATCATCGTTAAATAGTGCTGCAAGAATATCCTTGGCCTGAACAACACCTATGAAATCATCTAATTCACCACTGGCAATTGGAAATATTGACCTTTTACTTTCAATGATTTTAATCTTGTTGATGTCCCTTTCATCTTCAAGGTCAATCCAAATGATTTCATTACGGGGGGTCATGATGCTTTCGACTTTTTGGTCATCGAGCTTGAAAACCCTTTTGATGATGTCTTCTTCCTCTTGTTCGATAGTTCCATCTTCTCTTCCTTCCTTAATCATAAGTTCGATTTCCTCTTCAGTAACAGCATCATCTGTTCTGCGATCAATTCTCATTAACCATAAAAGGAAACTGCTTGATTTTGCAAGAATGAAACTTATAGGTCTTGAAATTATTGAGAGAATTTCCATATATTTTGCAACTTGAAGGGATATTCTTTCAGGGTCATTTAATGCAATGACCTTTGGCACGATTTCGCCGATAACCAGTGTTAGGTATGTACTTATTATAACAACCACAATTAAGCTAATAGGTTCACTATAAGGGATAAATGAAATTAGCTTTGCAAGAGGTTCGGCCAGTGTGGCCCCACCAAATGCACCAGTTAAAACTGCGGTAAGAGAAATTCCAATTTGTACAGTTGATAAAAATTCGTTAGGGTCTTCACCTAATTTCATTACGATTTCAGCTTTTTTATTTCCTTCATCAAGATATTTTTGCATTTTCGATTTTCTAACGGAAACAACGGCAAGTTCCGCCATAGATAAGTATCCGTTGATAAATATTAAAATTAATATAATAATTATTTTGAGTATCGTTCCAATCATTTTTGACAAACCATTAAAACTAATTACAAATCACTGGCTCTCATAAAGCCTGTGTTTTTGTATATTTTATCCTGCATTTGCTGTACTGCAAGAGAGGCTTCCTCTCTGGTTGCTACTTTTTGAAAAATACGTCTTGATTTAACTTTCAATGTCTTTCCACAAACACATTTGCGTGTAGCAACGCCTTCCTTGGCGTATAATGCCCTTCCACAGTCACAACGAAATATAAGATACATGATAATTTTTCCATTTAAAATTAATAGTAATTATAAATATTATAAATATGATTATATAAAAGTATTCTATCCTCCGAATATTCTCATGAATAATGGTATGAATACTTGGGAAGGTAAGATAACTAAAGTTGCAATGCTGACTCCTAAATTGGTTCCAATTACCACAAGGAGTATTCTGAATATGTTGTTTTGCCATAAGTCCCTAAAACTTTCTATTTTTGTCAGATTTTTAATGTCACTTGGTCTGACTTTTCTGAATTTTGCTTCACACAGTCCTGAAAACCATCCTGCAGCAAGCAGGGGGTGAATGATGGTCAGGGGCGCAACTATTCCTCCAACGATTGCAGATATGAGTTTGGAACCGGAAAGGATTGATCCGATAAATCCCATAATCATACTGATTATAATGAATTCAAAGATGTTTCCTGTAATGTTTATCCCGCTAAAATATGCCAGAAAAAATATCACAACAAACAGTAATGGAATCAGACCCAATAATATTTTTGCCCATGGAATACCTTTCTTATCATTGATTATTTCCAAATCTCTTAGATTAGGCAATGTCTCCGGATTGTCAAGATAATTTTCGATACCTGGCTTGTGGCCCGCACCTACGACCGCAATCACATGATCCTGTGGGATTCTTAAAATGCTTCCTGCGAGATATGCATCCCTTTCATGAACCAAAACTTCATGAACACTTGGAGCCTCATCCTTGAACATGTCCATCAAGTCATCAAGGTTTTCCGGATTTTTCAGCTCTTCAACGTCAATATCTTCCTCATCATCCAATCCGAAAACGGAAGCTATTAAACCAAATATGAATTTTGCCTTTTCAACAAATCCCATTTTGTTCAAGGCTCTTTGCAGGGTTATGTTCACATCTCTGTCAATGAGTGCAATTGGTATTCCCAAATCTTCGCTGGCTTCAATTGCACCAATCATTTCAGAACCCGGCGCAACATCAAGGTCCGCTCCAATTTTTGATTGAAAGTAACTAAGTAATGTGCTTGTGAAGAATAATCCAACCTTATTTTCCTTGATGATGTTGGTTACGGATATGGGGTCATCTCTTTCAATGCCCATCATCTGCTCTTTCAGTCTTGTGTATCGGCCTCTGTCAAGCTCGATTGCAACAACATCCGGTTGATATTCGTATATGGCATCCTTTACTTCGTCCACACTTTCCTGTGAAACGTGAGCAGTACCTATTATTTTTAAACATTCCCTTTTCAAAAAAACACATCTTTAAAATTGTTCTAATAATATTAATGAAATCTAGATATATAAAGTTAATTCATTTTTATCATATCTGGCTACATTTTCACTTATGTTTTTCATCATGCAAAGTCTGACGTCCTCCTCGTAGTCAAGTTCAATTAGCCTTTTGGCAGTTCTGGATGTTAAAAAAGCATCTTTTACCAGTTCATAGTCTCTGCTTGCCAAAATTGCGGACTTTGCGTATTCGCTCAGTTCATATTCATCCAGATTTTGACAAATCCAGTATAGTATTTCGCCTGAAGCCAGAAAGTCCTCGATTGCAAACTTTCCGTTTACTCCGGCCATAACCACATCAATATGGCTTTCAGCCAATTGAATGCTTTTTAGGCCAACCGCCTTTGCATTGACCATGGAACCCACCAATACTTTTGAGTCCATGTTTTCGAGTATTCTTGTTCCATTGTTTGTTGTTAGTATGAGCGTGTCATGTGAACTTTCATAATCCTTAATTCCGCAAGGGCTGTTTCCAATGTCAAATCCTTCAATTTGCTTTCCGCCACGTTCGCCTGCTAAAACTCCTCCTGTTTTTTCTTTTAAATCGAAGGCTTCTTCAGGGGTAAAGCATGGAATTATCCTTTTGAATTTATTTAAGGCCAATGTTATTGTGGAACTGGCCCTTAGGGCATCAACCATAATGGAAACGTCACTGCTTGCAGTATCTTCAAAACTCAATGTAACTTTCATGAAGTAATTTATATTGAATGATACTATATAATATTATTATGAAAATCGTCACAACACCAATGTGTGAAGAGATCGTAAAATGTGCGGGCATAACCGATTATGTGATAAACAAGTTTCCACAAACAGAAGATGGGGATTTGGCCATACTTTTATCTGAAAGCAAGGTGGACATGCCTGCACTTAGGGTAAAAATCAACACTCCTTCACAAATTTTTAAAAGCATAAAGCAGGTTTCCAAGCTGACATCCCATGAATTGGATGATGGGGATATAATTTCATATTTCGATGATTTTGAAATTTGTAAAAAATACCTGAATTCCGATTTTAAAAGGGGAATTAATGTAAAGGTTTATTCCGAATTCCTGAAGGACATAGTTTTGGATATGGGATTTGATATAGTGGTTGAAAACTTCCAATATGTGATTTATCCAGATTATTTAAAAGATAAGGTTACAGAAACCGATAATCTGGTTGAGATTCCATCACACAATGAAGTTTCAAAAAATCCATTTAAAAAGGCAGAACTGAGATATTCGATTTTAGAAAATTTAATATAAGATATGAATTAAAAATTATTATATTATATAATTGCATTTTTAGAGAGTTGTTAAAATGTATGAAACATTATTATTTACTGGTGGAGTTCACAAAAGTGAAGAGATAAGAGAATTGATTGAAGATTTGGGAGGATTCATTCTTCAAGATAGTGTTCAACAGATGGAATTGGTATTGAATATGGCCGTTCCAATGGAAGATGTTGACAAAATCGAAGAAAAATCTAAAGAATTGCTGGCAAAACTATCCGTTGCTCCAATGGCCGGTTCTGAAATTGCAATCGTCTCTCCTACTCTTGCAAGACATCACTTGCCTCATGCTGCATGTGACATTTCTGAATACTTGCGTGAATTCGGTGCAAAGGATAACATGATAGGTCTTGCTCGTGGAGACGGTAAAGGAACCTCCGGAATTACCGAGGAAGAAAAAGACTTGATTGAAGAGCATGACATTGCTATTTTTGTATTGGGCAGTTTTGAAAATTGTATTAAAGAAAAATCATTCCTTTATGATAATATTGATATACCTGTAATTGTCACAGGTGCACCTGAAATAGATGTTAAC
This sequence comes from uncultured Methanobrevibacter sp., assembly GCF_902788255.1. NCBI lineage: Archaea > Methanobacteriati > Methanobacteriota > Methanobacteria > Methanobacteriales > Methanobacteriaceae > Methanobrevibacter > uncultured Methanobrevibacter sp. The sequence goes on along the minus strand of NZ_CADAJR010000003.1, from coordinate 2,106 downwards.
GAACTTCCAGGAGCAGATGCATATGTAGGGGGCCTTGGTAGAATTCCAAGAAGACTCAGAAGGGGTCCGGATATACGTGCATTGGATAAGTTAGTTGAAACCATTGAACAAATTTTAAGTGATAGAAAACGTGAAATGGCTCTAGATTCACCACTGGTTCCATCCATTGTTGTTAAAAATGCAATTGAAAATCAAATTAGAGAAATTAAGGATGTTATCTCTCCAACTCCGGTAACTTCACAATTGGATGGTGTTCGTGTAAAACTGAATTATGATACCTATGCAGAAGATATAGGTAATGTGGTGATTGACGGTAAAAAATTATCTGAGATTTCCGAGATTAAAAAATCAAAAATGTATGATTATATATTGGTTAAAATTAATAGTGAGAGTTCTCTTGTCGAGGATTCAAACTAATCTTTTCTTTTTTTTAAATTCTTCTCATACCAAAGAAGTTGATTGCATCCACCAAATCGTTGAACTCTTCAAGTTCTCTTTCTATGACATTCTCATCGGTCATGTCAATGCTTAGTTCCCCATCAACACTTAATGTATCCGGGCCACGGCCTATGATTCTATCAACACCATCTGCACTCAAAATTCTTTCCGCATCCAGCTGATGGACAAATGACCTGCCTGGCAATATCACTGCATCCTTGATTTCGGATAAGTCCAGTTTTTCCAAATCTTCTTTTGTTATCAGACATGCTATTTCCTTTTCGCATGCAACAACATTGACGCTGTCAGCTTCAATTTTTTTGAATATTTTGGAAATGAATGGCTCGGCTATTTTTGAGGTTATGATTGTAGCCTCTCCGGTAACAGGTTTGATGAATTGCAGGAAGACTTCATTTTCATCTTTTGCTATTGCAAATGGGCCGCCGGTTTCAGGATCGCACAATGGTGTTCCGCTGACTCTGAATTTATACTCGGAGTTAATCTGTCTGACAAGTTCTGCAAAATCCTCTACGGGCTGTGATTCAATTCCTTTTATAATCGGTTCATTGCCTAAAATCAACCCTTCATTGAATGTGTTTGCAAATCTCATCAAAAGCATTCCCTTTGCACCCCATTCCTCTAGGGAATTACAGGTTTGCCTTAAAACATCTCCGTCATTGACTCCTGGGATGATTACTGATGCTCCGGTCAAATCAATATTTTCACAAAATATCTGGCATGCCTTCAGGCCCTCGTCAGGGTTCGGATCTTTTACCCATTCCCTTCGAAGTTGAGGGTCGGTTGAAAAAACAGTAAATGAGACCTCCTTAACTCCGTTATTTATCAATCTTGTAGCCATGTTTGAATCGTTTATACCTTTGCCGCATGTGTATCCCAGTACTGATGAGATTGAAAACTGATTTAAGTTGGCAGTTAGTGTTTCCAGGTGTGGATAACAGCTGATATCTCCTCCACCACTGATATATGCACTCACTTCACCTTGTGGCATTCCCATCATTAAAGCGGTTTGCACTTCGTTTATCACTTCAAATGGGGCTTTAAAGGCACCTTGTGATTCAGCAACTCCTTTACTGCATCTTTCACAACCAATTTTGTTTGGTAAACAGTGTGCACAGCCAAAGGTCTTAACTTCCTTTACCTTTCTAAAGTAACAGTATTTGCAAAAACCGTTACAATCTCTTCCAGGTATTCCTCCAACATCTGCTACAACTTGCATAATATTTAATATTTTATTTCATTTTATTTATAATTCAGCATATTTTTTTTAGAATTTTTTTGTATTACTTTTAGTATTATTTATTACTTGGAACCTCAAAAGTAATAATTTAATTTTTTCCTTTAATCTTAAATATTATTCTTAAATTTTGAGTATATAAAAAAAGATTAGAATTTTAGGTATTAAATATGATTTAAAATGATTTAATTAAATTATATCTATTTTAATAAATTTTTAGGTTAATAAAAAAGTATTACTTTTGACAGCATTTTTCTTAAATAAAAAATGTTTTATTATACTTTATAAACTTTTCTAAAATATTTCATAGGTAATCTTTATATTATATCTTTGATAAAATAAAATTTGTATACCATATGGCTGGCTATTGCAAAAAACTTGCTTTGTAGCTCAACTCAATTTGGTGAAAAAAT
>NZ_CADAJR010000002.1 GCF_902788255.1 uncultured Methanobrevibacter sp. | reverse complement strand
GATATGTTGCATTATCATTAACATCAACACAACCGGTAATTCTTTTAAATCTTGCTATAACAACACGATTGTTTGATAATGATTGGCTTGAAGCAACTGTTGTGAATAATGATGTTGGAGAGCTACCATCAAGGCTTGGAACGAATTTAGCTCTTAAAAATCTACCGTTATCTGTTGAGTCATTGTTGATACTTAAACCTGAGTAGTTCATGAAAAAGTTTGAGTATGTATCAGAGTTTGCATCAAACATTAACACTTCACTTCCAGTTGTTAAAGTGCTTGAGAATGTTGTTGATGTATCATAAACTTCAATGATCAACTTTGTTGTTTGTGAAATCTTACCAACAGGAATTCTTGAAAGCATTGCTGCAGCTTGAGATCCATAACTGGGCAAGTAAAGTAATGGACATGAAGTTCCATCTTTTGTTCTGATCTTCAGGTTTTTCAAATCACTTCTGAATAAACTGGCATAAGAACTGTTAGCTAGTGAATCCAAGTATATATAATCATAGTTGGATGAATAGCTACTGCTCCTTTGGTTGTAATTACTCATTGTGATATTAATCTGCAATTCTTTTATCAATGTCATAAATATATTTTATTACTTTATTTATATAAATAATATAATAAAAAAAGTAATATTAACATTAATGATTCAATATTTGAAATTTACTTTTTGTAAAACAAAGATAAAAACATGTGAGTTGTAATTATACACATTAACAACAAATAGGCCACTCTTAAATCCACCCAAAATTACAACTATGAAATTTTTCATTTACAAAATACAACATTAACCTGTATCAGTCAATTAAACCTAATATTTTTAAGGTTGAAAAACTTGAAACAACCATATAATAAATTACATATATTGATAAACTGACTAAAAATATCAAAGCTATTGCGTAAATATTTATAAAAATAAAATCTATTATGGTTAATCTAAATATATTCGTTAAATTAATCACGTGACTCATCAATGAAAAAATATAAATAACTATTAATGAAATCATCGATAGAATTGTTGAAATAAAAAAACCTTCACCATTCTTTTTCATTTTACAATAATTCTTATTATCATTATTTTTAATTGTACTGCAATATGTGAAAGATAAAGCAGATAATGTAGCACATAAAACAACAAATGCAATTGCAATATTAGTTAATGTTCCCATTTCTGATAAGTTTAAATTAAGTGTATTTGTTAGAGAGATGATTATTTGAGGAGATGCTAAAATGAAAATAGACATTAATATCCCTATAAGAAGTAATGATTGCAATATTTTTTCATTGATATTATTTGGATATTTAATTAGTAATCTATATTTTAATTGAGTATTACATACCAACGAAGCAAAAAATGAATATGAAATTAAAATCACAAAATAATAAAAAGTTAAATCCGGATTAAAGTTATTAAATGTATGAAAACCTAATAATAATGGCAAACATATCATTGATGAATATCCTATTATAAAATAAATTATCGAGAATTTTTTTTTGAATTCCTCATCACTATTTTGAAAGAAGTAATCATATATCACTTGTAAAAAGAAACAAGTATAGGGCAATACAACAAATATTAATGGATAGATATAGGAATTTAAATATAATCCTTTAGGATATAATGATGAAACGATAAATCCAATATTAACTAAAATATAAACTAAAGGAAGATAATATCTACGTTTTGTTAATATTATTTTGATAGTTTTGTGAGAAAAATGTTTTTTTACTCTCTGTTTAATTTCCATATATACTATTTAATTTATTAGTAGATGTCAAATTATCTGATACTTACACAATCTTTGAAACTTTTTTCATATTAGATTTATTTTAGATGTTAGTAATTAATCTTTTGGTACTTTTACTCTTTGGCATTCTGTTTTTTGGAATATGTGTAGTGTTTGATGAGAATGGTGTGATTGGAGTTTATGTATTTGACTAATTTATCAATCTTTAAAAAAATAAGTTTTATTTTATTAGTAACATTTATTAGTCATATAAACTCTAATATAATATTAATAAAGTGGATTGGACACACATGTCATAAGTTTCACTTTATTGAATTTAGTATATTCGTAGAATATACAAAATTTTTGAATTTAGAATAGGAATGGGATTTAAATTGAAAATTAATAGATTACTGTTATTGTTTTCAATATTTTTAGTTTTATTATGTTGTGTTAGTCTTGTTTCTGCCTCAGATAATAGTCAAATTGATTTAATTAATTCGGACAATACAACAGAAACAACTCTTGAAAGTGTTGAAGATGATACTGATGAACCCTATTCTTCTTCTAATATCGATACCGAAGAATTAAGATCAACAGATAACATTATTGTCAATCAAAGAAATTTTAAAATGTATTTTGATGATGATGGTGTGTTGAAAAAAGAGTATGGTGGAAAAACATTAACCTTTGACGGTTCATTTAAAGATAAAGGCACAATCACCATTGACTCACCAAACACTATAATAACTGGTAGAAATGCAGTATTTTATGATACCGTATTTGGCCTTAAAGCTGACGGAGTTATTTTGTCAAATCTAAACTTCGTTTTAAAAAAGACATATCCAACTAACGAATATTCGGGAATATTCATCAAAGCAGACAACGTAACTGTTAGCAATGTGCATATAGACTACAAAGTTCCAACTCAAGGTACGGGATTTGCAATAACCTGCAATAATGACTATGATGACATCACTGATGTTAAATTAATTAACAATACCATTAATTTCGTTGGAAATTACGGTTCAACTGGATATAATTATGGGGTTGTTTTATTTCATGTGGAAAATGCTAAAGTTTCCGGAAATAAAATTAACTGCCAATTACCTTTAAGGGATGTTGATTGGAGTGGTGAAATATTTATTGGAAGTAGTATGGATTCTGTTGCAGGGTTCGTAGCAGATAACTGCCCATATTTATTATTGTCCAATAATGATATTAATATTGTTGCAAATAAAAGAACTGGTTCACTTCCTACTTTAGATGGTTGCTTAATCTATAAATGTGACAATGCTATCATTGAATATAATAATATTTATGAAGAGGATAAAGTCACACCAAAAGGATCTGCAAGCTATTTGTATGGTATGGATTTGTACTTGTCTGAAGAGGTAGTTGTTTATAAAAACAATATCTCTCTTTACAGCACAGGAGGTAATGACGGTAATGGTGCCGCTTATCCAATACAAGTGTCTGGAACATCAAATGTGCAAATAGCCTTCAATAGGATAACTAGTTATAGTAACGGTCCTAATCTTGGAATATATTCCAATAATTTCTATGGTCCTACAAGAATTGATATAATGAGCAATTTCATTAATATTACTGGTTATGCTTCATCAAATTCATGGGCTTTAGTTGCCGGAATTGAAGTGCAGGACTCAGATGACAAGATAATGAACAATACCATAATCGTCAATACCGTAAATAAATTTAAAAAAGGAGATAATGTTTATGGTATTAGCTATTCACAAAAAACAGGCGGGACACATAAATATAACATTCAATACAATAATGTGACTACCAATGGTCAGCATGCGGTGGCTCTTAAAGGTGGGAATACTAAAGTTTCAGATTCCATTATTGCGAATAATATCTTAAAAACCGCATATTCTGGCGGAGATAAAGCCGCAATTATCATGACAGACAAAGGTAAAGGAAACATTATTGTTAATAATACTGATGGTTCGACTTTACCTAAGCAGATGAGTGATGATGAGTATAATGGATTGTTGAGGAATTATTTGACTCCACCAAGTAAAGGTGAAGGACAAGGATTTAGTGGTGAAGGACAATCATTCATTGGAACTGGTGAAGGAACTGGTCTGAATGGATTGAATAAAGGAAATGGAATAAAAAATAATGGTTTCAATGGCTTCAATCCAAATCCTAGCAAATCACAAGCACACAATGGGGATGTTAACTCTACCAGGTATACTTATGGTTCTTCAGGTGTTGATATTGCAAGTGCTTCTTCATCTTCTGGTGCTGGAGGAAGACAGTCACAGCAATCAGATAATCCAAAAGCCTATGAAGTAACCAAACAGATTGAAGAACTTGATGAAATGGCCAATATCCAAACAATTGTCCTTATATTATTGGCAATCGGTTTATTAATTGTTGGTTATAGGCAAAAACGTGAACAAGAAGAATACTAAATTTAATTATTTAAATGAAAAATGGTTATTTTAAACTATTTTTCAAACTCTATTTTTTTAAAATAATTATATTTATATAATGTATTTTACATATTTTAATTTGAGTAAAATTAAGTTTATTAAATTAATAATATACTTTATTCAAGTATTTAAATTATTTAATAAGATATATTTTATTCATGGTTTAGAAAATTTATAAAATTAAACTTCAAAATTGAAGTATAATAGTATATTCTACAAATATACTAAATTTTTTTGCAAAAAAATTTAAAATGGAGGAAATAAATTTGAAACTAAGTAAAAAAATAATGATTTTATCATTATTTTTAGTTATAGTATGTTGTATTGGTTCTGCTAGTGCAACAGAAGACTTATCTGATAATATTGAAATATCAGATGATGATGTTAGTCTTGAAGAAGTCAATTCTGAAGAAATTGATGTTGAGGAAAATTTAAATGAAGATACAAATGATAACTTGGGAGCCTCTGATAATGAAAAATTGGGAGATTCTGAAGTTTATGTAAATCCTGGAGACGACATTGGAACTGCGATTACTAATGTTGATGAAAATGGTATAATTCATGTTGCTGAAGGTACTTATAGTATTGGAAGAGGTACATTAAGACAATGCGATAAGAATATGACAATTATTGGAGATAATTCTAATGTAATTTTTCAATCTGAAAAAAATGTAAATATTTATGGAAAATTTAATGAAAAAGTTTCATATGTTACATTTAAAAATATTGTTTTCAAGTTTAATATTAATAAAATTGCAACATTCTATGATAATATAAATTTTGAAAATTGTACTTTTGAAAGTTTAACTTTTGAGACATCAACTGGTTTATCACAATGGGATCCTCTTCCTAATAGAATAGCTTATTTGAACTTTAATAATTGTATTTTTAACAATTATGATGTTCAAGAATCTTGTTTTAAAATTACTGATTTTTTCCAATGTAATATAAATAATTGTAACTTCACTAATATTATTTCAGATTCTATTGTATTGTCTAGTTGTTCAGCCGGAAATGGCGGAATAAATATTTCTAATTCTAAATTTTCTAATGTAACTACTAATGGAGTAATTGATGTTGAAAAAGAAAATTGTTCAACATTTGAAAATAACATTGGTGATGTTAATCCATACAGAGTACTTCCAGAAAATTCAAAAATTACCATTACAGCTAATCGAGACTCTTTAACTCTTATTTTAGAAGATCATGAAGGAAATATAATTAAAAATGCACCAATTATTATAACTGCACCTTCACATGACCCAAACTTCAAAAGAATTGTCAATACAAATGATGAGGGTATTGCTGTGTATGATTTAGCAGGTTCAGATTGGAATGTATGGTGTGCAGAATATGAAGGTTTAAAATCTCGTGCTCAATCTTATGGTGTTGCTGAAGCTAGTGTAAATTTAAGAACATTAGCCAAAACTCTTAATGTTCAATTTACTAATGTTACTGATGTAACTGGCAAAACCATGCTTGTTGTTACTGTCAAAAATAATTTAAGTGAGGCTGTAGCGAACACTAACTTTACTTTCACTTTAAATGGTAAAGATTATAATGCAACTACTGATGCTAATGGTCAGTTTATTGCTTCTGGTTTAACTGGTGATGTATCTGTTGGAGTAAAATACAACGGTACTGAATATGATGCATTAGATGCAAATAGTAACTTTACTTTCCCAAAAACTGAAAGTGAAGACAATACTCCTAGTGGAAACACTACTCCAACCAATACTACTCCAAGTGATGATAAAAAACCAAGCCAACCAAATACTCCTGCTAAAAAAGTAACTCCGGTTGCTACTAAAATTACAGCTAAAAAAGCAACATTCAAAGCTAAGAAAAAAGCTAAAAAATACTCAATTACTTTAAAAGCAGGTAAAAAAGCAGTTGCTAAAGTTAAAGTTACCCTTAAAGTAGGTAAAAAAACCTACAAAGCAACAACTAATAAAAAAGGTAAAGCTATATTTAACCTTAAAAAGTTAACCAAAAAAGGCAAATACACAGCAGTAATCAAATTCAAAGGTAACAAAAACTATAAAGCAACCAGTAAAAAAGTTAAAATTGTTGTTAAATAAGTGAACTTCTTTTTTCACTTATTTTTCATTTCTATTTTTTTTAAATTTACTTAGGAGGTGATGAATATTGAAGTTTAACAATAAATTATTTTTCATTTCCATTTTTCTAATATTCTTATGCTGCATCATGTCTGTTAGCGCTAATGAAAATGTTTTTGATGATGCACAAAATGTAACTTTAGAAAATGATGAAAATAATGAAGTTATCAGTGTTTCACAAGATTCCACACTCGAAGATACAAATCGTGGCATGGATAAAATCTATGTTAATGCTAGTTCGGATAATGATGATTTTTCATCCGCCAGTCAAGGTTGGGAATATGCAGTTAATAGATTGGATCAATCCATTATGCAAATTAGTAACAATGGAGTGATTTATGTTGCAGATGGCAACTATACCAATTTTATCGGAGCTGATGTTTCTAAAAATTTTAAAGTGTTAGGCTGTGGAGACAATGTTGTTGTTCAACCTCAATGGTTTTTCCAGTTAGGTTCCCACCAAGGGGAGTCCTCAATCACTTTTGAAAACATTATTTTTAAACCTCATCCTGATGGTACTAAAGCCCAATTCAGCAGTAATTTTAATTTTATTAATTGTACTTTTATTAATCTTCCTTTGGAAACCCAAACTCTAATTGTTGACAACCAATGGTGCATACCTAGCAGAGGTTATTTTGAAGATAATTTTTTTAATTGCACATTCAGAGATTATCATCAGGACAATACATGTATCAATGCTTTAATTGCTTCTAAATTAACTTTTAACAATTGTATTTTTGAAAATATTACTGCAGATTCCATTGTAACCATTGATTTATCTAAATGGTCTGGTGGAGCAGATATCAGGAATTCTGTTTTCAGTGATGTTTTTATTAATGGAGTATTCGACACATCAAAGAAAGGATTTTGTAGTTTTGTAAATAATACTGGCGACGTCACAGTGTTTAGACAAGACCCTCCTAAAACCAATATTGTTTTAGAGATTATTGATAGGTATAGTTTTAGGTCTGTTTTGACTGATGAATCTGGAAGACCCATCAAAGGTGCTGAGATTATCTGGTCATTTTGGGGAAGCCTAGTAGATAGATTAATCACGGATGATGAGGGTGTAACAGTTTTAACCCATAATGACACCCATGAAAATATTCACGTTGAAGCCAAATATGAGGGAATCAAATCTCTTAATTTGAATTATGAAGGGGATGTTGACAGTATTGATGTGGATTATCCTCAATTTGAGAAAGATACAATATTTATATATGTAACCGATGAAAGCTCAGTGACATTTACTTTAAAAAACAAACTAAACACAGTTATTGGTAATTCCAATGTTACTTATATTGTTGATGGTGTTGAAGGTACTGCAGTCACTGACGGTAATGGTTCATTTATTTTAAGCAATCTCATTGGCGAAGTTGATGTTTATGTAAGCTATAACGGAAGCGACAATTACTCTGCATCAAGTGATTTCTTTTATTTGGACTTTCCAAAAATCAAAACACAAATCATATCAGATAACATTACTGTAGGCTATAAAAAAGGAAAACTGTCATTGATATTGAAAGGCAATGGAAATCCACTTTCAAATCAAACTTTATATGTAGTTTTAAACGGTAAAGAATATTTCCCTATAACTAATAGTAATGGAGAAGCAACTATTGATTTGTCTTTAACCCCAAATGTTTATATTGCTCAAATTTATTATGCAGAGGATGCCAAGCACAATGCAAGTGAAGTAAAATCACTCATAACTGTTGTTGATGATAGAATCAAAACAAGTTTAACTGCCAAAGACATTACAATTGCTTATGGCTCCGATAACAAGTTAATCATTAGTTTAAAAGCGAATGGCAAACCTCTCAGTAATGTTAAGGTCAATGTCAATGGTCAAAATAAGTTAACTGATAAAAATGGTCAAATTATAATGGTTTTATCATCATTAACTCCAAAAAGTTATAATTTCAAGTTTTCATTTGAAGGCAATGATATGTATGCTCCTTCATCTGGAAGTGCTAAAGTCACAGTTAACAAAGCGCCTTCAAAAATAACTGCAAAGAAAGCTACCTTTAAAAAAGCTAAAAAATACAGTATTACTTTGAAAGCTGGTAAAAAGGCGGTGAATAAAGTTAAGGTTACCATTAAAGTAGGTAAAAAGACTTATACTGCTAAAACCAATGCCAAAGGTAAAGCAACTTTCAACCTTAAAAAGTTAACCAAAAAAGGCAAGTATACAGCAGTTATTAAATTCAAAGGAAATAAACTTTACAAGGCATCAAGTAAAAAAGTAAAAATTGTTGTTAAATAAGTGATTTAATATCACTTTATTCTTTTTTTTATCGATTAGGTATAATCTTTTCTTGTCATTAACATTTTAGAAAAAAATGTTTTTTTGAAATTGATGAGGGGAGATTATTAATGTATAGTGAGGATTTAGAAATTATTGCTGATTTTCATAAGTTGGCAGGTCATTCAAAAGGTTCAATCAAGTCATACAACACTGCTTTTAGCAAGTACAGGAATTTCCATAATATGAGTTTAAATCAGCTCCTGAATGAAGCAATTGATGAACAGGAAAATCATGTTCCATTAACTCAACTTAAATTATTTGATAGGTTAAATTCATTTAAGCAACACCTAGTTGAAAATCATATCTGAAACACAATCGCATCTACATTAACCAAAATAAAAACTTTCTATAAATACAATCGGGTGGATGTTCCGTTCATACCTCCAGTAAACACTAAAATCATTAGCCAAAATGATTGCATATGCTATGAAGATTTGCTGAGAAAAGAAGAAATCAGAAAAAGCTTTTAATCTTGCTGATGATGATTTGAAAGCATGGATTCTTGTCATGGCCAGTAGTGGGGCTTCAAGATGTGAAGCAAAATCAATGACTAATGAAATGTTATACAATGGCACATATTCTTATCATAATAAAAGCACTGTTGAGGATGCTTTCAAGTTTTTGGCAAATGCTGACAATGTGGTCTGTACATGCAAACTCAAAAGAAAAAAGACAAACAAGCCATATTGCACTTTTCTAAATCCGGAAACAGTTCAGTATATTGCCAAGTTAAAAATCAAACAAGGAGATTTCAATCCCAATAGTTCGTTTCTAAAATATGATGTTAACTATATAATTAATAGTCATTATAATATTTTTCACATCATGTTATAAGCGAACCAATTCGCCAGGCCGGAACCACGCCGACCAGCGGGAGGCGTGTGTGTAGGCCTGGTGTAAAGAATTGGTGAGCATATACTATAGTGAGGAACCGGCCCTCGCCGGCCGGTTCCGTATATAGGGAGTGTATTAAAAATAAGCTGTCCATCTCTGATGGACAGGTTGCGACGAATGAAATGAGTCGCAATAGGTATATGAAGGAATAATTAATTTTGTCAGATTTAAGAACCGACCCTTTAGCGGTCGGTTCGAGGTTAAGTTTTGATAAACTTGATTTTATTTTGCATTGGCATTCTTGGGTAATTATATGGGGGGCTTGTCCCCCATTAATTAGGCATTAAGGGTTACAATGCAAATAGGGGATGGGAAGTGAAACACCATAAACACTTCCCGCCTTATTTCAATAACGAGCGTTCAATGAAAAAATCTAGCTCCGGTGGAAAAAGCATAAAACACCATAATAGCTATATTCTAGTTCTATTGAAACCCATATCCTTTAAGATTTTATTATATTCCTCACGAGTGGTAAATGAAGGAGCGTTTTCATCATCGCTTCGGCCAGTTGATCCGGTTTCACCGGTTTCACCAGAGTTTCCGGGATTTCTACCACCGGGAGTGGAACCGTCATTAGCTGCTTCAATTTTTATTCTTCTTTCAGCAAGTTTTTCCATCAGTTCCATATCAACGTCACCGGACAATAGCTTATCTATAATTTCTTTATCCTGAGCATTCTCATTATAGTTGAAGTTGTATTTAGCTTCGTACTCTTTAATTTTTCTTTCATTTTCAGCTTTTCTAAGTTCAGATAATTCTTTCAGGATATCATCTTTACTGTCGATGAATTCCTTATTCTCTTCAATAGCTTTTTTAATCTCATCGTACTTTTTGGATTCTTCTTTTAGATTATTTATTTCATCCTGAAGCTTTCCGATTTCAGCATCCTTTCCTTGCAGTTTTTCCAATAATAAAGAAGTGGCTACATTTGTATCTTTAGATGGTGCTGGTTGTGGCTGTGGTGCAGGAGGTTCCGGATTTCCACTAGCTCCAGTTTCACCTGTTATTTCAGAATTCAACAATCTAATTTTTCTAGGGTTTTTAGTAACTCCAACGTCTATTAAACTCATAGTATCAATTCCAAATGAATCTCCGTTATCTTTTAATAAGACATCAACTTTAGGAGACAACCCTTTTCCTTCCATGTCCAGTTCATCAGGAATTTCAAGGAATAGCTTTCCTTCCTCGTATTCAATATTGTTTCCGATGCCGACATAGATATTGTCATGTTCAGAAGTTAAAGGAATTCCTCCACGGTAGTTTTCAGCTATTAGTTTAAGATCATCTTCTGTCCACTCAACTGGTTTGTCGAGTCTTTCATCCAAGTCCGAATAGTCGTATGATCCAACTTCAAAAAGTTCATGCCTCATGGTTATCACATTTTATTATATTAATTATTATATATTTTATTACTTATTTTATATAAATCTTTATTATATTTCTACACCACTATCTGTTAAAATCCTTTCACCTACAGGCTGTTCCTCTTCAAAGTTACTTAGATAATTCTTATAGATTTCATCACCTTCAGCTGAAAGTTCCATAATGTATCTTAACACGTCATCTCTTGAATAACTGAAGTAAACATCTAAAGTTTCACTAATGCCCATCAATTCCAATTGCCTATTTAATAATTCATTGCAGTACTTTAACACCCACTTCTGGTCATTAGCCACATTAACGATAAATCCTGTAATAGCTGAATCGTTAATGTATTCAGCAACGTTCTGGTTGGATTTTTCATTACCTGCCTGAGACTGGGGAGTAACGAAAGTCCTTAAAATATTATTTCTAAAGATTTCAGTCTGTCTTGTATAATCGGATTGGTAGTTGTTACCACCTAATATTTTAGATTCAATTCCCGGAGGTACAATGGCCACGTTTGAATCAGCAGTTGTTCCATAATCAGCGTAAAGATTTTCTTTTGCAGTAGCTGAAAGTTCTGTAACAATAGGCTGACCGTTACTATCCAAAGAAGGTTTTACTTCAATAATATTATCTTTATTAATTCTTTCCACCTGATTACGTTCTAAATTGCACTTGTGATATATATCATCAAGGCAATTCAGGATAATGCTTTGAGCTTCACAGTATATTTCATTGTACATAAAGTTAATGACCTCATCAGGTTCATACTTTACCGTTAATGTTCCCTCTTCAACACTAACATAATTATCGAACTCTTCTGGAGATCCGTTAACAATATCTTTAGGCATCTCATGCAAGTATAGCTGCACTTCATTATCATCATTGAACTCTTTTTTTAATCCATAGCCGTGAGCACCAATTTCTAAAAATACTGGTTTAATGTATTTACCTATGGATTTGTCCCAACGCTGAACTGGTTTTATTAAACCTTCACCATCAACCATTCCACCTTGCAGAATATTTTTAGCAACCTGGCTGATGTCAATTTTCCTTGCCCATAAGATTAAAGTAAATTTCTGTTCTGCAGATAGTTTGTTTTCCTTATCCACAAGAACAATATTAACATTAGCTTTATCAATTCTGTTTTTCAAAACACCTGAAGTGTAACCGTCAAGTTTAACAGCATATCTGGCATTAGCTATTGTCTTATTGATTACTGGTGGAAGTGCATCAACAAGATCAAGACCTGTATTTATTCCGTCAGTTCTAGGCTGTCTTTCATCCTCGCCCCAATAGCTGCGTTTAGTGTTATATTGCTCCACACGATTATTCAATAATCTAGTTTTAATAAAATCAGTAACACCCATATTATCATTTCCATAAATAATATTTATTATATTTTTTATTATATTATTTATATAAATTAAATAATAAAAGTTACGAGTGCCATCCAAAAATTTTATAATTACTAAAAAATAAATTTTTTATTAGAATTTTTGTTTTGTCATAAGTATGACAACTTTATCATATGTTTTATACGAATTGTTTTAAAGTTCGTAACCTCTTGCCTGCATAATACTCGATGTTAATGTTGAGAAATTCAATAGCTACTTTTTTTGTTTTCATTTCCTTAGATGATATTGACTTAACGGCAGTGATTTTGGAAATCAAATATGATTTTGGACTGAGATATATGAAGCGTTTCAGAATGTGAGTTTTGAATAGCTAATGGCATCTGTCTTTCTTTTTGCAGTTTTTGTTATTTCTTCATGATAGAAATAATTTACAACAATTGGAAGTTCATCAAAAGGTTGTATGATAGAGTCATTATCCCTAAGATACAGCAATCCTTGATTTTCGCAGTATTCCTTAATTTCATTATTCAGGCTCTTCCAATAGCTCCTATCTTTTTTATTATATGTCAAATCATATAATGGAAATAAATCAGGGTACTTTTCTTTAATATAATTTAAGATGGTTGATTTATACTCGCCCTTCAAGTTTAAATTTTCAAGCCAAATCAAATTGCAATAATCTTTTGTCTTGTTAATAATGGATGGAACATTGGTAATTTCGGGAATCGCAATAATTTTAATATTTATATCAAACTTATATGCATTCCTAATTGGAATCTTGATTATAACTGTTGGCAGTTTTGAAATTTTAGTAATGAAATATAAAAAAAATTTAAGTGAATGAAAGATTTATACTCACTAGAAATAAAATTATTCAAAATTCAATCATCAATACTTGGTCTTCTCAATGTTAACATGAATATTGTTCTAGATCCTATGCTAACTGATTTATCTGCAATTCTCTCAAAGTATCTGGCCAGAAAAATAACATCAACAAAATAGGGAATCAACTCATTATTTTTAATCATATTTTCGGTAACTTCATTTAAAATTGAGTCATACATCTCATCGATTCTATCATCATCAATAGGTAATTCTTTTGCTTTATCCAAATCCTGATTTGAAAATACAAAGAACGATTTTTTTAATATAATCAAGGTATAATCTCCCATACACTCCAATTCTTTAAGAATTTTTTCAGGAATGTCTGCACATTGAATGTTTTTAATTAATTTAGCAATTTTTAAACATAAATGAGAAATTCTTTTAAAATGGCTTATTACCCGAAGTGTTGATTCGATAAACATCAAATCCTTAGCTAAAGGCTGTTCTGTAGCCATGAATTTAATACATTCTCTTTCTAAATCAATTGTTTTAATATCTATTGTAGTAGAACATTCTTCAATATTTTCAAAATCTGTTTCATCATAGTTTTCAAGCAATCTGACAACAGTTCCAGTTAATTTAATGGTTAAATTTCCTAATTCTTCATAACCTTCTTTAATATTGTTAATTCTATTTTGAAATGTGATGCTTGGAGATTTTTCATTCATTATTATACCTCCTTAATTTAATTTATTATCCGAACCTTCCGGTTATATATTCTTCTGTTTTTTGTTCTTTTGGACTTACAAATATCTGTTCTGTCCTTCCACTTTCAATAATCTCTCCATTTAAGAAAAAGGAAGTGTAATCTGAAACTCTTGATGCCTGTTGCATATTATGCGTTACAATAATGATTGTATAACCTTTTTTAAGTTCATGAATCAAATCCTCAATTTTTAATGTTGAAATTGGATCTAGAGCAGAACAGGGTTCATCCATTAAAATAACTTCAGGATTATTGGCTATCGTCCTTGCAATACATAATCTTTGTTGTTGACCTCCAGATAATCCCATTGCGGATTTATCAAGTTTATCTTTAACTTCATCCCAAATTGCTGCTGATTTTAAACTTTCCTCAACTCTTTGTTTTATAAAATCTTCATCTTCTTCTCCATGAATTCTTAAACCATAAGCTACATTTTCAAAAATGGATTTTGGAAAAGGATTGGGTTTTTGAAAAACCATTCCTACTTTTCTTCTCAAATCCACAACATCCATTTCAGGAGCATAAACATCTTCATCATCAAGAAGGAGAGTTCCATCACATTTAAATGCTGGTATTAAATCATTCATCCTATTAATTGACCTTAAAAAAGTTGATTTGCCACAACCTGATGGACCGATTAATGCAGTGACTGTGTTTTCAGCTACTTTAAAATTTATGTCTTTAAGAATATGAGCATCTCCGAAATAAGTATTTAAATGCTCAACAGTAATTTTTTCCATAATTAAATCTCCTTACTTTATTTATTTTCCCATCATTTTATTTTGATATCTTTCTGTGAAATAATTAGTTAAAAATGTAATAATCAATACAATAATCACTAGAACGGCTGCAGTTCCAAAGGCATTAGGTAAAGAAATGCCTTCAGTTGCCAAAATATACAAATGAAGCGGCAATGGCCTACCCGGATCGAGTATTGAAATTGGCATGGTAATGGATGAGCCTACAGCATACATTACAGCGGCTGCTTCAGAAATTGCTCTTGTCATTCCCAATATTATTCCAGTGACAATTCCGGAAAGTGCTGCAGGCAGGACAACTTTATAAATGGTCTGCCATTTTGTAGCGCCCAATCCATAACTTCCTTCTACATATATGCTTGGCACTGAGCGTATAGATACTTCTGAAACTTGAAATATTGTTGGAATCCCCATAATAGCTAAAACTAAACTGGCTGAAAATATGGACCATCCCAAATTTAAAAATATGACAAAAAAAGATAATCCAAACAAACCATACACTATTGAAGGAATTGAAGCTAATATTTCGGCTCCAAAACGTATTATCCTAGTTAATTTTCCATCATTTGCATATTCCGCCATATAAATAGCAGCACCTACTCCCAATGGAGTGGATATTAAAACTGAAAGCAAAGTTACATATAAACTTGATACGATTATTGGAAATATCCCGCCTGATGCACCCTGATTTTCAACTTGACCGAAAATAAATTCTAAATTTATTACCGGAAGGCCCTTAATTAAAATATATGCTAAAATAATTACCAGAATTGTTAAGGTAATAATTCCTGAAAGTAGAAATATTGAATTCATTATTTTTTGAGAAATTTTTGCAGATATAAAATTAAAATTCATTTTTCATACCTCCTTTTGTATTCATAATGTTCCTCCACCAATATCCATACTGTATTTCCTTTGAATATGATTTGCAATAATTAACAATGAAATAATTACTATAAACAGCACGACTGCAGTAGCAAATAAAGCATTATAATGAATGCCGATTGCATAATTCATTTCCAATGCGATATTTGAGGTCAAAGTTCTAGCAGGACTTAAAATCGATGCTGGTATTTTTGCAACATTGCCTATGACCATTAGTACAGCCAATGTTTCACCCACAGCCCTGCCCATTCCTAAAATAATTGAGGTAATAATGCCCGGCAGTGCTGATGGAAAAACAACTCTACGAATTGTTTGCCAGTTTGTTGCTCCTAAACCTAAAGATGCTTCTTTGTAATCCTGCGGAACTGCTCTTAATGAATCATAAGAAACCGAAATTATAGTCGGCAAAATCATGATGGACAATATGATTGCTGCAGTAAGTATGCCGAAGCCAGTTCCCCCAAATTGAGATCTTATAAATGGGACTAATAAAATTAGACCAAAAAATCCAAAAACAACAGAAGGGATTCCAGATAATGTTTGAATAACGGGTTTTAAAAACTTTCTAACTTTACTGCTTGCAACTTCTGCCATAAATATTGCACATGAAAGAGATAAAGGAACTGACATTAAAAGTGCAATGAATGTAACATATAATGATCCAATTATCATTGCAAATACACCAAATTGCCCTTCATTTGGCGCCCAGATATTTCCAAATAAAAATTGGGCGATTCCATATTCCTGTATTGCAGGGAAAGCCTCGATAAATATAAAACTTATTATAAGTAAAATCACCAAACAAGAGAATAATGCAATAATAAACAATGATTTCTCCATTATTGTTTCAGATGTAAGTTTAGACATGTTAAATCCCTCCAGTATAAAAAAATTAAGAATAAAAAATATAATGAAAACATTAGTTATCATATTTATTTTTTAAATTCCTGTTGTCGGGTTATTTATTTTGATTTGATAATTTTTTCTCCTTTTAAAACATTATCTGCTTCAGTGCTATTTATCCAGTCGATAAAGTCTTTTAGATCACCTGATGGTTCTCCTTTAACAAGGAATAAAAATGGTCTTTTTAATTCATAAGAACCGTCTGCGATACTTTCAGTGCTTGGAGCTACTCCTTCGATACTTAAAGATTTCACATCATCAGACATGTGTGCGAATGAAACAAAACCAATAGCGTTTTCATCTTGTTTGACAGATTGTTTTACAGCTTCAGTTGAACTTTGAACAATGGCATCACTTTTGATTTTTGTATTTCCCATTACAATACTTTTAAATGCATCTAAAGTACCTGATCCCTCTTCACGGACTATAACATGGATTTTACTATCATTTCCACCAACTTCTTTCCAGTTGGTGATTTTTCCGGAAAATATGTCTTTTAATTGGGTACTAGTTAAATCTGATACATCATTATTTCTGTTAACAGCTAATACAATTCCATCCTGACCAAGTTCATATTCTTTTAATCCTTCTTTTTCATTATCGTCCAATTCTTTTGAACTTGTACCAATTTCTGCGCTTCCTTCATGGACACTTTTAATGCCTACGCTAGATCCTCCACCTTGAACATTAATGTTTGCATTGGGGTGAGTAATTTTATATTCTTCTACTAGTTTTTCAGCTACTGGTTGTACAGATGTGGAACCTACTATATCAATTCTTTCGGAGCTTCCAAATCCTGAAAATAGTAAAATTCCACTCATAATGATTAACACGGTTGCAATAACAATAACTGCAATTCTATGGTTCTTTTTCATTTATTTTGCCTCTTTGTAATTGATTAAATGTAGGATCTGATTTTCTCCTACAATTTGAAAGTCTTTTTTTACATTATTTAAGTGTTACTATTTAGTGAAATAAAATTCCTATAATGTGAATAATAAATGATGGGGCATTTAATAAAAAAATAAAAAAATACCTAAAAAATGAACAGATTTTTTGCTGAAGAAAAAATAAGCATCATTTGAAAAGTAACTTCGCGGTAATTTTCTTTTTTCCAAAATTAACATGATTTGTAATTTATCAATTGTATACTCAACATGAATGTGAACATTAAATTTCCCAGGTATTCTGCGATATTAATTAACCTGAACAATTTCAGCTTATGATGGATGACTCCTCAATGCTAACAGCAAAATGGATGATGATACCAAACATCACAATCCAAAGCCAATTGAGTTTTAGAGTTGTTTTCATATATTAAAAATGAATGCCAGACTGAAACACACCGCTCACTAAACTAACATATCTACCATTGCATATCCCATATAAGAAGATAAAATAACTAATATTGTAAATATAATCACGCGCAATCTGTCTTCTTTAAACTCAGTTTCATTTCCGATCAGGCCAATTCCAACATACCCTATAAAAACTGTACCTATTGATAAAATTTCAATTTGAGACACATAATATAAAACAAAATGTGAAGTAGGCATTGCGGGAAATGCTACAATAATGCCTATTATAATAATAAAGATAATTGATGGAATTTTAATTGGTAATTTTCGTTCTAAAAAAACGCTTAAAAGGACAATAGATGATAAAATCACTATTCCACCTAAAGAATCTGATATGGATGTTTATAACCCGCACAATTACCAATTACTGTGATAATTGAAAATATGGTTAAAAGCAAAATCCAATTTAAAATGCCCTCTGATGTCATTTCAGTTATTTCATCGATTAAATCAGACATTCATTCTTCCTCATTTTTGGTTATATCTTTTCTTCCGATTTTTGGTTCTAAAATTGTATATAATTTTTCAGTGAATGGCAGAGCCAAAAACATGACGATATATATTCCCGCAGAAAAGGACAACAAATTACTGAATCCTGCAAATGCTTCAATTTGAGTTTCTAAACCGGGAAATGCCGCAAGTGTGGGTCCAAGAGAAGCAGCATTCATACTTGCACTGCCTACTCCACTTGCCATTGCAAATGCAAAAGGATGTAATGGTAGAATTGAAACACTAATACTTGTTAAAAAACTAATGAATACAGTTCCAATTATTGTTCCGACTATGAATAGTGCAAATATCCCTCTTGCTTCAGGAGAATTAAATCCATACTTGTCAACAACAACTGCAACTTCAGGTTCACGGCAAATGGAATTTGTCAAGCCAATTGATTCTCGTTTAAATCCTAAAAGTAAGGCTACAGGAAGTGCGATTAAAATTGTTGCAAGGTGCCCTAACTCCTGTAACATTAATGCAGGCCCCATTTCCAATAATAAATGTATTGATTGACCGCTGGATATTGCTAATTTTGCGATTAAAATTCCAATGAAAAGCATTATGGCACCTTCAGCAATTCTGGATTGTTTTCTTTGGATCCATTTTATTGGTTTTGCAAGGTAGCATATTAAGCCTAAAATCATTGTGTATAACAAGGGCATTACTGAAACTGTAACCCCTTTTGTAGGGGTTATTTCAATTGGACCGATATACATTGCAACAATTGTCAAAAAAAGCACAGTTAAATGGGTGGAAATTTCCTTTTGAATATTATATATTGTGATATAAATATTAATTAATAGCAATTTTTTTATCTTAACATTAATGGACGTTTTTGAATAGTGGTCTGATTTTAAACTAAGATATAATAAAGTATTTTTTTTGAGAATGATTTTAAGGAGTATTTGTGATGAATATTGCCTATGATTCTTCCTATTTCTTATTCAAGACATATTAAAACTCTTACATTTTTTTTGTTTCATTTAAATATATTTTTCATTATTTTCTATTCTCATTATTGGAATTGTTAAGTTTATTAATATTTTTTTCAATTAATTTGATTCACTTTTTATGAATGAAAATTCACATTTTAGCAAAGTTTAAATAAGTCTAAAATCATTGTTTTAATTAAGTGAATATGAAAATATTTGCATTCAAAAAATCTGGATTATCCTAAAGATGAATAATGCATATTAATTAAATTAAATGAGGAATGGATATTGAGTATATAAAATACAGATAAAACAGTCACTGTTTATTTAATTTTTTATTTTAAATATTGGAGAGGATTTTATGGCACGGAGTGATAAAACATTAGAAGATATCTTGGATGTTATTTTTTATGATAAACCTTCTACTCAAGATGAAATTGCAGATAAATTAAGAATTAGCCGTAGATATGTTACTCAGTTACTTAAACCATTGATTGAAGAAGACATTGTCAAAAGGGCATATGTCATTGATTTAAATAAATATGATGAAAAATATGGTTCTTCAAATCCAATTTTTAACATCAAACAGCATTCCGCCTTTTTCTTAATTGAAAACATGTTAGGCAGCATGAGCGGACATGTTAAGGAACAGGTCCAAATGTCTTTTGATGCTATTTTAAATAATGATAAGAAATTAGCGGAAGAAGCTTTAAAATTAGATTTTACAACAAATAACATGTTTGAAAAAGTTCGTTCCTCTGTTGAAACTGTTGTTGATGTTGATCCTCATTCCAAACTTTCTAAAATCTTGTTATTCAGCGAGGCAGCATACAATTACGAGCGCATTGGGGATTATTCCGGCCATATTGCAAAATTTGTTATCAATGAGAAGTCCCCCGTTGATGATGAACTTTTAAAGATATTAAAAAAAATGCATAAATATTCACAAAGGTCTATTTCATATGCAACTGATGCTTTTATTAAAGGTAGTATAGAATTACGTGGAGATTTGATGGATACGGAAGAAAAAATTCATGAAAACCAACAGAAAGCCATGAATCTCATAGCTAATCAGATGGTTGAAACTTCTTTTGATGATGTTGAAATGTCGAATTATTATATTTACATATCACGTGTTGTGAAATCATTCGAAAGAATGGGGGATATCTCAGTGGAAATCATGGATTTGGCTCTTGAATTCCATAAGGATATTCCAAGATCAACTACTCCACGTTCATTCAGGGAATAATTTATTTCATTGAATCATTCTGGGAAAAGTGTTGAATTAATAACTCTCATATTTTCAAAATATGATTAATTGGAAATAGAGATTAAATTAAAGTTTCAGTGCTGGAAATCGATAAGTATAGGAACTTTTTTATAAGTTTTATACGAACAAAAGTTAATTTTATTATTGATGGTGAAGATATAGTATTTTATAAATTGTCCACGGAAAAGTGGTAAGTAATCGAAAATCCGATTTCTTACTTTTAGTTACTAAATGTAATTTTAATATTTTATAGTATATAAAGTTAGTTATTGCCCCATATTGTAAACATCAAAAACATTCCATTACACATGAATCCCCATGAGTCCACTGATTTTATAAAAATACTTTCTAAATATGGATTAATTTCATCTTTTTAATCAAATTTCTCATTGAATTCCACTTTGTGAACTACCTCAATTATAAATTCAAAGTATAATTTTCATACATAATGAAAATCAACGATACTTTTTTAACTATAATAATACATATTAATATTGAAAACAGTTAATCATTAAAAATAAATTAAATTAATGGTGGTAAAAAAATGTTGGAAGAATTTTTGCCCTTTGTGGGCCTGATTATTTTTGGAAATATAGAAAACCTGATTCTGGCATCCCAGGGTGTTGTTGAGGGAGTAAACCCTAAGATTTTAGGTTTGTTAAGTATTATAGTAGTTATCATATGGTTATTCATTGGTTTCGTAGCAACAGATGTGGCAATGCAATACTCCCAGTACATATCATTCATCGGAGGACTTGCAATCGTGATATTAGGTATCAAATCCGTTCGTGACGCCGTGCGCCACATAAAAGAAACAGAAGGAGATGCATAAAATGGTTGAGTGGAAAGATTATGCTCCATTTTCAGGATTACTGATTTTTGGAAACATAGAAAACCTGGTTCTTGCATCACAGGGTGCAGTGGCCCATGTAGACCCATACATATTATCTGTATTGAGCCTGATTACAGTTGTAGCATGGTTCCTTCTTGGAACATACGGAACAAAAGTCGCTATCAAATACGCCGACTACATTGAAATATTCGGTGGTGTGGCAATCATCATTTTAGGTGTTCAATCAATGCTTGAAGCCATGGGATTATAGATTAATCCCATTAATTACTTTTTTTAGTTATCCCAATCACCAATTATCCAGACGCCATCTATTTTTCTAAAATTGATTACAGTATCCAATGTCCATTTGCCGTTTATACCATAGACTTTGGCGGTGAGAGTAACATCCCCCACCAGTGACGCATTGTTTTCATCATCATGAAGAATTGTGGGGTCCTGAATTTCTGATTTGTAATAATTCAATGTGCCATCCAACACCTCATCGATGAACTCCCTTTTGGACTGCCTTTTTCCGGACATATGAACCAAAACATAATCATCCGACAACATTTCATCAAGCTTGTCCTCATCCTTGTCAATTATTGCCTGCTGGAATTCAACGAACCTGTTGATAATTTCACTGTCAATTTCACTGAATGATTTTTCACATATAATTTCCACATCGCTCATACTATACTATTATATTATAAAAAATACATATTGTTTACTGTATAAATGGTTTAAAAGGTTGGTGAGAATATCAGTAACATTCCAAAATTAGATGTTGAAACTACAAAAAACGATATCATAAACTTTATTCAAACAAAAGTGGCCGAAGCCAAAAGCAGCGGAATCGTTGTTGGTTTGAGTGGAGGAATTGACTCAACACTAGCCGCATATCTGGCATGTGAAGCATTGGGCAGTGATAATGTATTTGGAATTGTTATGCCGTCCGTTACCACACCAACAGAGGACAATATCCATGGAATCGAAATTGCAAAAAGATTGGGAATAAACTATACGCAAATATCAATCGACAGCATTCTAAAGGAATATCTGTCCGTGACAGATCTTGATGAAAACACCCTAGCAGTGGGAAATCTCAAGGCAAGAATCAGAATGTCAATCATTTATTATTATGCAAACGCAAAGAATTACCTTGTCAGCGGTACAGGTAACAAAAGCGAAATTCTTATCGGTTACTTTACCAAACATGGAGACGGAGCCTGTGATATAGAACCGATAGGAGACTTATATAAAACTGACGTGTATGAATTGGCCAGACACATGGAAGTTCCAGCCGAAATCATTGACAAGCCTCCAAGGGCAGGACTGTGGAACAACCAGACCGACGAGGATGAAATCGGAATGGACTATGATACACTTGACCGAATCCTTTATTTATACACTGAAAAAAACAATGGAAATGCCGAAATCAGTGCAAAATTAGGCATTTCAGAAGATGACGTTGATATGATCATTACAAAAGTTATCAGGAGCAGGCACAAAAGCGAAGTTCCTGAAAGCCCTCAAAAAACAATCTTATGAATGGTGATTTAGTGAGCGAAAATATTGAAAAGAAATGGCAGAAAAAATGGGCTGATGCAAAACTATTTGAATCAAACCCAGATGAGCGAGAAAAACTATTCCTAACCGTGGCTTTCCCATACCCAAGTGGAGCTATGCATATCGGACACGGACGTACATATACCGTACCTGACGTATACGCAAGATTCAAAAGGATGGAAGGATACAACGTGCTCTTCCCTATGGCATGGCACGTGACCGGAGCACCAGTTATCGGTATTGCAGACAGGATCCAGAGAAAAGACCCTTGGACCCTTGATTTGTACCACAGAGTACACGGCGTTCCAAAGGAAACCCTACCGAAACTTGAAGATCCGGAATTCATCGTGAAATACTTCTCCACAGAATACCACGAGGTTATGGAGGAGATGGGTTACTCCATTGATTGGAGAAGGGAATTCAGAACAATCGACCCAACCTATAAGAAGTTCATAGAATGGCAGATAACCACATTGTACGAAAAGGGACTTGTCCAGAAAGGAGAACACCCTGTAAAATACTGTCCGAACTGTGACAACCCCGTTGGAGACCACGACCTTCTTGAAGGTGAAGGTATTGGAGTAAACGAGTTGACCCTTTTAAAATTCACTATTGA
The DNA here is from genome assembly GCF_902788255.1 of uncultured Methanobrevibacter sp. Taxonomy (NCBI): domain Archaea; kingdom Methanobacteriati; phylum Methanobacteriota; class Methanobacteria; order Methanobacteriales; family Methanobacteriaceae; genus Methanobrevibacter; species uncultured Methanobrevibacter sp. Next base: position 85,086 of record NZ_CADAJR010000002.1, on the reverse strand, counting down.
CGATAAGGTTCTCGTGACTGCAACCCTAAGGCCTGAAACCATCGTCGGAGCAACAAACATCTGGCTGAACCCTGATGTGGAATATGTTCTGGTGGATGCGGAAGGTGAAAACTGGGTAATCACAAAAGAAGCTCACTACAACCTGCAGCACCAAATCAAGGATTTGAAAATCATTGAGGAAATTGACCCTAATGACTTGATTGGAAAAATGGCAACAAATCCGTTTACCGGTGCAGAATTACCGATTTTCCCTGCAAGCTTTGTCAGCGCATCATACGGTAGTGGAGTCGTTTTCTCAGAACCTGCAGATGCACCTGCAGACTACATTGCACTACAGGACTTGAAAAACAATGATGAGATGATTGCAAAATACAATCTGGAAGGAATCATTGAAAATGTGGAACCTATTCCAGTATGCACACTCAAGGGATACGGCGAAATTCCAGCCGCAGACATCATCGAAAGGTTAGGAATTACAGACCAAAACGATGAAAAACTGCATGAGGCCACAAACGAACTGTACAAACAGCAGCACAGTAAGGGTAAAATCATCGATTCAATACCTGAATTTGGAGGCATGAAAGTTCGTTTTGCACGTGAAGAGCTCAAGGAAAAGCTGATCAATGACAATATCGCAACCGTAATGTATGACTTTGCCGAAAGGCCTGTTGTGTGCAGATGCGGAAACAACTGTGTCGTCAAAATCATGGATGACCAGTGGTTCATGAAATACGGCAATGAAGAGTGGACCGAAAAGACCCTTGAGGTTCTTGAAGGCGAAACAGTCATTCCAAAGGAAATCAAGAACAATTTCGAATACTACCTTAACTGGCTTGACGACTGGGCATGCTCAAGAAAGGTAGGACTTGGAACAAGACTCCCATGGGATGACCAATGGCTGATTGAACCTTTAACCGATTCAACAATCTACATGTCCTACTATTCAATAGCAAAATACCTTCGCGACATGAACCCTGATGATTTGAACCGCGCATTCTTTGACAAGGTGCTCTTAAACAAGGATTCAGGTGAAATCACTGTGCCTGCAGACAAAGTCAAAGAGATCCAGGATGAATTCAACTACTGGTACCCTCTTGACTGGAGACTGTCCGCAAAGGACCTTGTCGGAAACCACCTGAGCTTTTTAATGTTCCACCACAGTGCGATTTATCCTAAGGACAAATGGCCAAGGGGAACTGTCGTATTCGGAATGGGTCTTTTGGAAGGAAACAAGATGTCCTCCTCCAAAGGTAACGTTATCCTATTGAAAGACGCTATCAAAGACTATACAGCTGACGTTGTAAGGCTGTTCCTGATGGCTTCAGCCGAACCATGGCAGGACTTCGACTGGAGGGAAAAAGAGGTTCTTGGAACCAAAAGAAGACTTGAATGGTTCAGGGAATTTGCAGCAAGAGTCGAAGAAATCAAAGGCTCACCACTTGACCTAAGCAATATTGAACCTGTTGAACTGACACGTACAATCGACCTATGGATGATGAGCCAGCTCAACCAGCATATCAAGAATGCAACCGAAGCCCTTGAAGTATTCCAGACAAGACAGGCACTGCAGGATTCACTATTCCTTCTTAAAAAGGATGTTGACCACTACATCTACCGTGTAAAACACATAATTGACGATAAGGACCCTGCAGTAATCTATGTGCTGTCAACTGTTCTTGAAAGCTGGATCAAGCTTTTAGCACCGTTCACACCTCACACCTCAGAAGAGTTATGGAGCGCATATGGTGGAGAGGGCTTTGTAAGCCAGGCAGCATGGCCTGAAGCTGACGAGTCACTAATCAGTCCGGTCATTGAAAAATCAGAGGGCCTTGTGGAAAACATCATCAAGGACATTGCACACATCAAGCAGATGGTAAAGGACGATGTGGAAAAAATCCATATCTATCTTGCCCCTGACTGGAAATGGGACCTTTACAAAATAGCTGATGAGGTTGGAAAACCTGATATCGGTCAGATTATGGGAAGAGCAATCGGCGCCAAAATCTATGACGACAAAAAGGAAATTGCAATGGTTGCTAAAAAAATCGGTAAGGAGATTACCAAAACACGCTACATCGGCAAAATCAACGAGGCAGAAATCCTAACCGATGCACTTGACTACATCAAGGAAGAATGCGGAAACGAAGTAGTTATTCACACCGATGACTCATATGACCCACAAAACAAGGCTAAAAACGCAATGCCTTACAAACCTGCAATTTTCATGGAATAATTAACATTATTCCTTATCTTTTTTATTTTTGAATAACCATCCAAAAAAATACATTTATCAAATCCTTTACTTATTTTTTATTCTACCTACATGTACATATGGATTTCGGTCGTACTCGTTTTAAAAATTACGTAAAAAGAAATTATGATTGAAAATATTAAATGAATTAAAAAAAATAGTAAAATAATTATAGCTGAAATCGATTAAATGACAACTATAATTTCCTTGCAAATACCAGATATCCGCTGTGACCAACCATACGGGTCTTTGGCCTGACACCCTGAGGCCTGACTTCAAGTCCCCTTTCCATGGTCTCAAATATTTCAATGTCGAAAAAGCCCAGCTTCTTGGCAATCCTGTATGAAATTTCAGCCTGGTCAATGTAAGGTGCATAGACACAAAGCCATCCGCCGACATTCAGGGACTCCATCACATCCTCAAATATCTCAAAGGGCTTTGGCAAGTCCAAAAAGATCAAGTCGATATTGTCCTCATCGATTCCGTCCTTGATGTTCTTGTTTTTTACATGGATATTGGTTATGCCGAAGTTTTCAATGTTCTTTTGGGCAACCTTTGCGAAATCCTCACGGATTTCATAGGTGAACACTTCCCCTTCAGGCCCGACGACATTACCGAAGTTCAATGCAATGGCTCCCGCACCGGTTCCAGCATCAACCACACGTGAACCTGCACCCAAACCTGAATGCGCCAGGACCTGTCCGATGTCCTTTTTGATAAGAATTGAACATCTTCTGTCCATGATGTCAATGAAATCATTGATGTTTGGTTTCATGATTTTAAAGGTGTGATCAAGATGGCTTTTTACCTCATCCCCTATTTCGGCCTCATCCAGGACCTCCGCCTTGATTATTCCAAGGTCGCTTTGAAATTCCTCACCAGGCTTCAGGACATACTTCTTTCCACGTTCATCCAAAATCATTCTCATTCTAATAACTCCGCCAATCTTTTAACTCTTTTAAGTGAATCAGGGTGAGTTGAAAGCAGTTCCATGATTCCGTTCTTTCTTGAAATCTTAACATCAGAGTTCAGAAGTCTTTTAAGTTCCTCTTCGGATATTTTGCCGTCACCGTCAAAGTCGATTTGCTGGAAATCTGTGATATCATTTCTTGCGTTGTTGACGTCATTTACAAAGAATGCCCTGTTGGTATTTACCTCATCGATTGTTTCCTTGCTGCATCTTGCAGCACCATAGGACAATTTGTAGAGCGCCGATACCAATGATGCAGGATGGTTTCCATACTCGACACTGGCCTGGTCCGCATAGTACTCACGGGTTCTTGAAATGAACAGCACCAGCACCTGACCGATGAGATAGAAGAGATAACCCAAAATGCCTATTATGATTCCTCCGCCGTTACGGCTGTCTCCGGAAAACATGAATGACAGTGCAATGTAGTAGCAAATCATTGGAATTACGCTAACAGCAGCGGTTACGATCATGTCATTGTGTTTGATGTGACCCATTTCGTGGCCAAGTACCGCCCTTAGCTCGTCACGGTCAAGAAGACCCAATATCGGACGGGTTATTGCAATGTGTCCGCTTCTGCTTGATCTTCCATAAGCAAATGCATTTGGAATGTTGATTTCTGACAATCCGAGTTCCGGTTTTGGAACACCCGCCTCATCAGCCAATTCCTGAATCATTTGATGAATGTGTGGAGCTTCCGCCTCGGACAGTGGCCTTACATTCATTGAACGTTTGACAATGCTCGGTCCAAACCAATACTGTAAAAATACTATAACTATACTTGCTGCGAAGTACAGTCTCCAACTGCTTATTCCCAAATACCATCCGGCAAGGGAAATCAGGAAATAAACGATTGTAAACATTATTACGGAAGTTAAAATCATCCGCAGTTTAAGTCTCCATGCTCCTTTCATTTTTAACACCTTAAATTTTTTGCATTGATTACCAAATGCTCACACTTTAACTATTTATAAATTGGATTTCATACATTAAAAAAGTTAATCCAAAAAATAATTTAACAACATAGTACATAAATTTTATCATAAATAAATGGTGATTAAATGAGCGGACCATGGGTAGAAAAATATAGACCACAAAAATTAGAAGACATCGTTGGACAAAAGCAAATCGTAGCAAGACTTCAAAAGTATGTAGGCGAAAACAGCATGCCTAACCTAATGTTTACAGGTCCGGCAGGTGTCGGTAAAACAACCACAGCCTTGGCACTGGCCAAATCAATATTGGGAGAATACTGGAGAAACAACTTTTTGGAATTAAACGCTTCAGATGCAAGGGGAATCGATACAGTCAGAAATGACATCAAGAACTTCTGCAGACTGAAACCGGTCGGCGCCCCATTCAGAATAATCTTTTTAGACGAAGTCGACAACATGACCAAGGATGCGCAGCACGCACTTCGTCGTGAAATGGAAATGTATACCAAAACCGCTTCATTTATACTTTCATGTAACTATTCATCAAAAATCATTGACCCTATTCAATCAAGATGCGCAATATTCAGATTCGCTCCGATAAAGGCGGAAGAGATTACTGAAAGGCTTAAATTCATCTGTGAAACTGAAGGATTCAACTATGATGACAAAGGCCTTGAAGCAATAGTCTACTTTGCGGAAGGAGACATGCGTAAGGCAGTTAATGTCCTTCAATCTGCCGCTTCAGAAGGAGAGGCAATTACAGAGGATTCAGTGTACGAAGTCGTCTCAAAGGCAAAGCCACAGGACATCGGAAACATGATAACCAAGGCACTGATGGGAGACTTCATGGGAGCCCGTACAATATTGAGGGAAACAATGGTACTGCAGGGAACCAGCGGAGAGGACATGGTTACCCAAATCTATCAGGACGTTTCCAGAAGGGTGCTCGATGGAAAGATGGAAGCAGGCATTTACATGGATTTAATTGAAGCAATTGCAGAATGCGACTTTAGAATAAGGGAAGGAGCAAATCCAAGAATACAGCTTGAAGCGTTACTCACTCAATTCTTATAAGGTATTCAAATGTTATGGACTGACAAATACCGACCACAGGAACTCTCCCAGATGGTAGGTAATAAAAAAGAGATTAAAATAATCCAGGAATGGGTTAAAAACTGGAAAGAAGGTAACCCACAGATACCATTGCTGTTAGTAGGTCCACCAGGCATTGGAAAGACAACTTTAGCTCTGATTATCGCTAAAGAGTTTTCAGAACACATTGAGTTGAATGCAAGTGACAAACGTTCACAGGATGCCATCAAGGCGACAATCGGAGAGTCATCCTCCTCAAGATCCCTTTTCGGGGACGAGTACAAACTTATTATCCTTGATGAGATTGACGGTATTCACGGAACAAACGACAGGGGCGGAGTAAAGGCGATTGGTGAAATAATTAAAAAATCACACCATCCGATGATTTTTACTGCAAATGACTTCTATTCAAAACGTCTTCAGTCAATAAAACCGAAATGCCAAGTCATCAAAATGAAAAAGTCAAGATGGAACTCAATTTCTGCACTTTTAAGAAAAATAGCTCAGGCAGAAGGTGTGGAAGTTGAACCCGCAGCGCTCAAGGAGATAGCTACAAAATCCCAGGGAGACGTTCGCTCAGCAATAAATACCCTGCAGGCATTGAGTGACAAGGACAAAAAACTGGAAGTGAGTGATGTGGAAAACATTGTCACCAAAGACTCACGTTCAGACATATTCAATGCGATAACAGGTGTTTTGAAAAGTAAAACTCCCGCACATGTGAAAGAGGCAATGTGGATTGAAGAGGATCCCACACTTGTAATGGAATACATAGCAGAAAACATTCCTCGCGAATACAAAAAAACAGATGAAATTAAAAAGGCTTATGATTACATTTCAAAGGCAGACATATTCTTCGGAAGAACCCAAAGAAGCAGAAACTACGGCTACTGGAAATACGCAAGTGATTTCATGGGAATTGGAGTGAGCAACTCAAAACATGAAACCTACAAGAAGTTCACAAAAATCCAGACACCAAGCATTTTTGGCCTGATGGGCCGCAATCGTGGAAAGCGTAATTTACGTGACAAAATCTGTGAAAGAATGTTTGAAAAAATGCATGTTTCAAGTGGAGTGGCCGTTTCAATGTTTCCATATCTTGAAATAATGTTTCAGAACGATGAGCTTGCATGGGAAATTTCCGACTTTTTAGGTTTTTTCAATGAACCGGACGAAAAAGAAACTGATAAGCTAATCAAAGTATTTAGAAAGAAAAAAATACCTAAAAAAGTTATAACAAAAATGGAAAAACGCAAGGCGGAAATGCATGTTGAAGAGCGTGACAGACGTGCAGAAGAGCTTAAAAATCAGATGATGAATTTCATTCCAGAAGAAGTTCCTTCAGATGAGGAAATTGAACCTGAAACCGAAGAAATTATCGAACCTGTAGAAGAAATCATTGAAGAGGAACCTGCTGTTGAGGAAATTGAATCTGAAACCGAAGAAATTATTGAAGAGGAAAAGGTTGAAAAGAAAGATAAAACCAAACAAACAACACTTTTCAGCTTTTAGTAGCGAAACATCCAATTGATGGAATATCATATATTTTTGGAAAGCCAATCCTACCAATTTAAAATTGGAGCATTACTGTATCTCAGAAAGCTTTTCACTAATATACTCGCTAGCGTTTACAACATTATCCTTATACTGAGGTGCCACATCCTCAAGAAATTCGCTGAAGGAAATTGCCAATTCATTATTATTTTCCCTTTTGATTGATTCCTTACCATCCATTTTTAAAAATGAGTTGATCCAGTCTAGTGAAACGTTGGCAAGAGGATATATTTCATCATCCCTTTTAGAATAGTTTAAACCTTCACCCTTGAAAAAACCCTCAAAGATATTGTTGACCTCATCGTCCAATATGATCGGATTTACCTTCAAATCATATTCACCATCATAAACCAGTCTTATGCCGTACTTACGAGTGTAGGGCTCAAGAAGCAGCTCCACAATATAATTGTCCTCGGGCATCAGAACCCTTGAATTGGGTTTGGCTTCAAGTGCAAGGTGCTTTGATGACTTTGCACAGATTTTCTGGAAGAGTTTGTTTCTTACAACCTCAATTTCCGGATACTGCCTGTTGAATGTGGCCTCACGGGTTCTTGAAAACTTGGAAAACCTTAAATTGTTTATATAGATTTTTTCAGGAGTGTATGAGATATACCTGGTATCCACTCCAATGATTTTTAAGTATTTCAGCACATCCTTTTTTGATGATGAAAACTCGTCATCATCAGATGTCAAATTTGATATGTCAAACATTAAATCCATATTATCACTATAAGTCGAGAGTTTGTCTCAATGCCCTTTCCATCTCATCAACGGGAGCCTTTTTGCCTGTCCAAATCTCAAAGCTTTCGGCACCCTGGTAGAGCAGCATCTTAATTCCATAAACCGGTTTGGCACCTGCCTTCAAGGCTTCCTTTATCAACACGGTTTCATTTGGGTTGTATACAGCATCAAATACCACAAGATCCTCATGCATCTGACCGGCTTCAACAATGGCCGCATCGTTTACATGGGGATGCATTCCGATCGGGGTTGTATCCACAAGAATGTCAGCCTCATCCACATAATCACCGATTTTGGATATGGAATCCGATTTGACCTCACCAATCAAGCCTGAGTCCATGACATCGCCGGCCAGATTCTGTGCCTTTTCGACATTCCGGTTAAGTATTGTCAGTGATTCGGCACCGTATTTTGCAATGTAAAATGATATTGCCCTTGAGGCTCCGCCCGCACCGGCAACAACAACATTCCTGTTTTTGATTGGTGTTACCTCTTCGATTGCCTTGACGGCACCGATTCCATCGGTGTTGTATCCTTTCATGCTCTTGAAATCTATTGTATTGACTGCACCTATTAAATCAGCCACTTCATCGATTTCATCCAGAAATTCCATAACATCAATCTTGTGTGGAATTGTTACATTGAATCCCTTGATGTTTAATGCCTTCGCCCCTTCAACTGCGGATTTCAGGTTATTTGGATTTACATCAAAAGCAACATATGCCCAATCCATATCCAGTTTTTGAAAGGCTGCATTGTGCATTGGCGGTGAGAAACTATGTTCCACGGGATGTCCGATTAAAGCAACTATATTTGTACTACCAGTAATCATATAATTATAGTTGACTGAGAAAATATAAATAATTTCGTTTTGAAAATGAAAAAAAAAACAGTAGAAAATCATTGAAAAAAATTTAATGTCTATATTGCAAGGATTAGCTTACAATATCACCCATTAGACATTAAATTCAACCAATCATTTTGAGGTTACTAATTGAGTAACGCTCTTACTACATTATTTATGGAATGTCATATATAAATCTGATTATTAAATACAGTAATTGATAAGTGTCTTCTCCAGAAAAAGGCCTCCTCGAAAACAATAGGGTGAAGTTTTCAAAAGTCCATCATTGAAATTGTTATTAATCAATTACTAAAAATGTGAGATGAATAAGGAGACCCTATAATCCTTCATTATGAAGTAAAATCTTCAATGTTGACACAACATTAAAGAAATATGTCACAATAAGAAATATTAGAATCTCCATGATTCACCTCCGATGATTGGTTAACCGGAAAATCAAATCTTTTAAAAGAAATGATGATGATTAATGTTAAAGTATTTAATGAATAATTATTCACAATAATCACCTCCTTATGATAGAGGCCTTTAACATATCATATATTGTATTTAAAATAATATAAAGTTGTTTGAAACGAGTTTAAAAAATTGCAGCGAAAAAAACAAACAATATAAACTTTTCTGTTGATTTAATCATGATTTAAAAAAAATCGAATATACAAAGATTATATAACTTCGCAAAAACATATTTATTATATCATATATTAGGAGTTCAAAAATGGAATTTACAAGACCAAGAGGTACAAGAGACTTTTTATTTGAAGAAATGAGAGAACGTAAACGTGCAGAAAGTACCTTAAGAAGAATATTTGAAGGTTATGGTTACCAGGAAATCAAAACACCATTATTTGAAGAATTAAGCTTATTTACAACTAAATCAGGAGAAGAAATTGTTGATCAGCTCTACAACTTTAAGGACAAATCAGACAGGGACCTTACCCTAAGGCCTGAAATCACAGCTCCGGTTGCAAGGCTATACCTGAACGAGCTTGAAAAGACAGCGGTAAAGCCTATAAAACTATATTACTATGGAAGCTGCTTCAGGTATGAAAGACCTCAAAAGGGAAGGTTCAGACAGTTCTGGCAGTTCGGATGTGAGCTTATTGGAGCCAAAACACCTCAGGGCGAAGCTGAAGTCATTGCACTTTGTTCAGATGCAATCCAGTCACTTGGAATCACAACCGCTGATGTGAACATCAACCACCTTGGAATAATCAGGGGACTGTTCAGACACTTTGACATTTCAACCGAAACACAAAGGGAAATCATGGTTGTAATCGATAAGGGAGACAAGGACCTTCTAATCGAGTCATTAAGCGGAGACGAACCTGTAATCGACAATGACGAATTAAACCAAATTTTATTAAAGCTCATTGACCTTGTTGGAGACAAGTCAATAATAGGCGAAGTGGAGGAATTGATTGCACCATACGACGAGCCTAAGGATGCACTCAATGAACTCAAGGAACTGATTGAGCTTTTAGAATCATTCAAGGTTGAAAACTATACCTTAAACCTTGGTGTTGCAAGGGGACTTGACTACTACACCGGAATCGTGTTTGAAATCTACGTTCCCGAACTCGGTGCCCAAAAGCAGATCTGCGGCGGAGGATCATACTCACTTGTAAAGGTCTTTGGAGGCCAGGAAGTGGAATCCACAGGTTTCGCACTAGGATTTGACAGACTCATGAATGCGATTGAGGAGCTGACCGACAAGGAGGAACTTCCTTCACACCTTGACGTTTATGTGGCTCCTATTTCAAAGGACATGCAGACAAAGGCATTTGAGATAACACAGATGTTAAGAGCAAACGGCATTAAAACAGATGTTGATTTAAACGGCAAGAAATTCAAGAAACTCATGAACTATGCCGATAAAATCAAAGTGCCAAAAATCATTATTGTCGGTGCAAAGGACCTTGAGGAAGGTAAAGTCACCGTAAAGGACATGGTAAGCGGTGATCAGGAACTTGTAGAACTCGACAACTTAATTACATTCTTAAAAGAGGAATGAACATGAACATTAACTTCAGACATGAAATCAACGGAATTCCGGTCATAACAGCAATTGCACAGGACGCAGAGACCAATGAGATATTGATGCTTGCAAACATGAACAAGGAAGCGCTAATCAAGACAATCCAGACAGGAAAAGCCCATTACTGGAGTACCTCTAGAAACAAGTTATGGCTCAAGGGAGAATCATCAGGACATTTTCAGGACGTGAAGGATATCCTTGTTGACTGTGACATGGATGCAATCGTTTTAAAAATTTCACAGACCGGTGCAGCATGCCACGAAGGATACCGTTCCTGCTTTTTCAGACGTTTGAACACTGAAAACGAAATTGACATTGATGATGTGAAAGAAGAAGACGTGGAAATTATTTTAGAAAGATTAGTTAATCCAGCAGACGTGTATTAAAATGAAATGCATTATACCGGACACCAGCGCCGTCATCATAGGTGCGGTAAGCAAGATTGTAGAGGAAAGCGATTTGGACTATCCGGAAATCGTTGTACCCGAAGCGGTGGTCTGTGAACTTGAACACCAGGCAAACGCAAACCGCTCTGAAGGCCACAAGGGCCTTAAGGAACTTCAGAAATTGCAGAGGATGCAGGACGAAGGCGAACTGGCAGTCAGCTTTAAGGGAAAAAGGCCAACCAATTACGACATCAAGTATGCCAAAAGCGGAGAAATCGACAGCATCATACGCGATGTTGCAAGAAGTGAAATGGGAACACTTCTCACCAACGACAAGGTCCAGGCGGAAACCGCAAAGGCACAGGGAATACCGGTTTACTTTTACAAACAGGAATTTGAATTGAAACCATTGTCAATAGAGAAATACTTCGATGATGAGACAATGTCAATACATTTAAAGGAAAATGTTGTTCCGATGGCCAAAAAGGGAACACCAGGCCACATCAGCTTTGAAGTATTGAACGAAAAGGTCTACACCTACAATGAGCTAAAAGAGATTATGGACGAAATCCTTGACAAGGCAAAAAGCGATCCGAAAACCTACCTTGAATCCCAGAAGGAAGGCTCATTCGTTGTCCAGTCAAGGGAATTCAGAATTTCAATAGCCTATCCCCCATTTTCAGAGGCGCTGGAAATCACAATCGTAAGGCCTGTTGCAAACATCAGCCTCGACGAATATCACCTTTCAGAAAAACTTCTTGAAAGGATAAGAACCAATGCCGAAGGAATACTCATTTCAGGTTCACCGGGTGCCGGTAAGTCAACATTCGTACAGGCAATAGCGAAATACTACTCATCAAAACTGAACAAGGTCGTAAAGACAATGGAATCCCCTAGGGATTTACAGCTGCCTGATGAGATAACACAATATGCTCCGCTGGAAGGAAGCATGGAAAATACCGCTGACGTTCTGTTGCTTGTAAGGCCGGACTATACCATATATGACGAGCTGAGAAAAAACACCGATTTCAACATCTTTGCAGACATGAGGCTTGCGGGGGTCGGAATGATCGGGGTCGTGCATGCAACCCGTCCGATTGATGCAGTCCAGAGAATAGCCTCAAGGGTGGAGCTTGGTGTAATCCCGTCAATCGTCGATACAAGCATATATATCGAGAACGGTAAGGTTACAAGTGTCTATGACACCAAGATGACCGTGAAGGTTCCGACAGGAATGAAGGAGGCGGACCTTGCAAGGCCGGTCATTGAAGTGCGCGACTTTGAAACAGGAGAGCTCAAAAACGAGATTTACACCTACGGGGAACAGACAATTGTAATGGACATCGATTTGGTTAACGGATCCGGTGATGAGGGAAGACACAAGTCCTCAGTCGAAAGGATTGCAGAACAGGAGATTTTAAGAAAGGTCAAAAAGCTTGTGCCGAAAAAGGCCAAGGTTGATGTTGAGGTAATCTCTCCTGAAAGGGCAAACATCTACATTCCAGAGGATTTCATACCAAAAATCATAGGTAAAAACGGTAAAAGAATTGCTGAAATCGAGGAAAGCATCGGCATAAGCCTGGGCGTTGAGGTCATTGAATCAAAGCCTATCAGCAAGACCCCATTTGAAGTTGACATCCTCCACACCAAAAAGCAGCTGATTCTGGAACTTGGACGTGACAACGGCCGGAAAAACTTCGACATACAGATTGACGGACAGTATCTGCTGACCGCAACCACCTCCAAAAAGGGAGAAATCAAAATCAAAAGAGGAATAGAATTATCCGACATCATCATAGAAGCGATTGAGATGGGATTGGAGATTACAGCCATACAAAAGAGGTGATATTATGAAGATTGGAGCATCCGCACTTGCAGGACTTGAAAACGGATTGGAAAATACATTGGAATTTATTGAAAATTTAGGACTGGAATATGCTGAACTGGTGCATCAGTTCCCATCAGAGTATGTGACAGCAGACTTGCTTGAAAGCTATAATCTCAAATACTCAATTCATGCCCCCTTCATGGATGTAAATATAGCCTCACTTCAGGAAAAAAGCAGACTGAATTCAATCGAGCAGATTAAAGATTCAATCAATCTGGCAAACAAAATCAATGCGGAAGCTGTCGTTGTCCATCCTGGACTTGCCTCATTTTTGGCCAACAAATACTTCCTGGACGATGTATATGAATGCGCAAGGGAATCAATAAAAGAGATTGGCGAATACTCAGATGATTTGGGCATCATGACCACCATTGAAAATATGCCCGCCTTTGAAACAATGATTTATCAAGACATCAATGATTTGAACGACTTGCTGGTTTCACTTGATATGGGAATGACCCTTGACATCGGTCATGCACACCATGCGAGATATTCCGCAAACGAGATGATTTTTGATTCGATTAAACACATACATGCCCATGATAATTTTGGTGATGATGACTCACACCTGGCATTTGGTGAGGGCAATATTGAATTAAAACATATCCTCAATACTTTAGAGAAAAATAATTATGATGGCATCTACATCATTGAAGTGAATGACTACGATTCCATTAAAAAAAGTTATGAATATATGAAAGAAAACTTCTAGAGAAGTTTCTTTTCCTTAATTTCTTTTTCAAAATAGAGGTATTTGGACTCAATTACCTTTCTTATATCCTTGGCTGTTTTTTTACCGATACCTTCAACATCCTGAAGCTGGGCTTCGCTAGCATTCAAAACCTTTTCAACACTTCCAAAATGCTTCAGGAGATTTTTTGCATTTACCGGTCCGATATTAGGCAATGATTCTACGATAAACAATTGCTGTTCCATTAAAGTGACCGGTTTTTTATCTGTCCTAATAGAAATTGGGATTTTTTCACCATTCTGCTCCCTTATCGCAATTCTTTTAATCATTGCAGCAGTATCCTGAGCATTTCTAGTTGGAATAATACTGATTCTGAAATCGATTGCCAAAGCTGCAATTGTACCTCTGATTGCATTAGGGTTGATCATACCGTTATAAATATCGTCACCTTCAAGGATTATTATCGGTTTTTTAAACTCTTCGGTAAGTTCACGAGCCTGCTTGAACAACCTTTTATCGATGATTGAACTTACAAAATCACTAGCTGTTTTTCTCTCAATTACAACCTCATCACTTACCTGATAATCTCCAACAGCCATTGAACGTATTTTAACGTCAATCTCCATTTCGGTGAGATGTCGGATAACCTTGGAATTTCCTTCACGTGAATCGGCATAAACCACTGGAAAATCATTGTCCTCTTTAGGCCTTTCAAGGACTTTGACCTTCTTTTGATTTTCCATTCTCTCAACGGCCGAAGCATTCAATTCATTAATTACCTCAGGATCAATCAGCTGATTTTTCATATTGTCTTCTTTCCGGATACTGGACCAGTAATAAGCTTCATCCCTTGTTCCTTCAGTAACCAAGACTTTAACCTTACCTGTCCTTTTACGACCGGTACGTCCACGTCTTTGAATCATACGAACCTCAGACGGTACGGGTTCATACAACACAACCAAATCAACGGCAGGAATGTCAATACCCTCTTCAGCAACACTGGTTGACAGCAAGACATCATACTCACCCATTCTGAATGCTTTTATTATAGCTTTCTGCTCTTTCTGGGTCAATCCCTTTTCGCCATCTTTTGATGCCTGACCAAAGAATTTGACTGATTTGATTCCTTCCTTTTCAAGTTTTTGATGAATCATTTCAAGTGTATCACGATATTGAGTAAATACCATGATTTTTGAAGCGTTTTCATCACTTTTATCTTCAAAACGTGAAGTTGTGAGTTTGGACTGTCCATCATCACCCAGTTCCTTTTTTAAGATTTTGGTTATTTCACGTAGCTTAGGATGTTCCCATCCATGTCTTTCAGCCCTTTTAGCAAGTTTGATTGCCCTTGAAAAGTTATCATCCCACATCAATGATTTTGCAGCCTTGGTCTTTTTTTTACGCAAGCGGTCAACATATTTGTTGAATGTCTGAACCCCTTGAGTCTCAATCAACTCCTGAGCATGCTGGACATTGATGACTGCGCTCAATATTGAAACTGCTCGGAACAGTTCCTTGTCGGGATTTGCTGAACGTGCAATCTCACCCTGAACCCTTCCACGGGCAGTCAGAATATCCTTTTTACCGACAGAAACCGTTTTGATAATGCCCATATTCTTCAATGCCTTGAGCCGTATTTTTAAAGCCTTGTCAACATTTTCCTTTATCTTTGCAAGCTCATCACTCATCTTTATTTTAACCCAATCAATATCAACAGGGTTGAAATATGGCTTTACATCGGCATCATCTTCAGTCTTGACAACAATGTTTTGGATATAGAGGTTTTCACATACCTCCTTGATTTTGAACTTGTCGGAACCCGGAGAAGCTGTCAGTCCCAAAATCAGATTATAATTTGATTCCTGAGCGTAACGGGATGCCAGGTATACATATGAATATGATCCCACACCGTGGTGGCATTCGTCAAAGACTATCAGTGATACATTACTTAAATCATATCTGCCATTCAATAAATCAGATTCAACCGTTTGAGGAGTTGCGGATATTATTCTTGACTCCTCCCATCTTTTTACACGCTCTTCAGGTTTAATTGCTCCAGTGATGGATGTGCATGGAAGGGTTATGAAATCCTTAAAGCTTTCCTCATGCTGAATAGCCAACGGTTTTGACGGTGCAAGAACCAATACCTTGGAATTTTTAACCTTATCCAGCCTATCTGCAGCTACAAGAATCGCAACAATGGTCTTACCAAGAGCTGTAGGTGCAACAACCATTGTATTTCCCTTTTTCAATACATCTCCAGCAAGAATCTGCTGGTACAGCCTTGATTCGATTGCATCTTTTTTGAGTAGCGGATGATTAATGTAACTTACCATACTATCATATTAATCAAACATCACTTAAAAAGATTAAGAGAGCATTTGAAAACTAAAAAACAAATAAATTTTAGAATGTAGCCAAAACTTAAATAAAAAAAAATGAATTATTAACACATAAAAATAAAAAAAAATTAAGTAAAAATTACATTTAACGTAAATAGGCCTAGCAATTCATCCCCTACCCAAATAGGATATGGCAAGCATTATTAAAATAAAACTCCCCACTCATAACTCGAAAACGAGAGATTTGAATTTGGTTGCAGCCTCACCTATTGCAATAACCATTTCACAGTCAAGGTTCAAGGCCTTTCTTAGACCATCACGAACTTCCTCTTTTGAAGCACCCAATGTACCTTTCTTTTCAAAATCATCAACATGGTTTAAAAAGATTCTATCGTTCAGCTTAGGATTTGCCTTAAGCTTTTCAACTGCAATCTTTTGTGAGGCAACGGATGCCGGAACGATGAATTTAGAGAACTTGAGCACACTGTTGAATATGTCGATGTCTCCCCTGTAACCGGATTCGGAGGATACTGTAATTACTGTTGTAAAGTCTCCGAACAGCTTTTTGAATTCTTTTAAGACAGTTTCCACACCGGCAGGATTGTGTGCATAATCAACGAATATGTCCTTGCCCTTGACCTTTCCGACCTCTTCCATTCTTCCGCTTACACCGGAAAAGCTTGCAATTGTCGGTAGAATCTTATCATAAGGAAGATCCAGGAATTTGTGAGCGGCGATTATTACACCGGTCAGGTTATAAACGTTATGAAGACCGTCAATACCCATCTTTACTGTCAGTTTCTCGGTTGGAGTGTGAAGATCGAATGTGCGGTTTGCCAAGTCGACATTTGTTGCGATATAGTCCACCTGAGGGGTTGTTATTCCACACTGGCAGAAATAGTATCCGCATCCGGAAATGATTTCCTTAACTGCAATTTCACGTCCGCATACGCATTCTTTCATTCCGATTGAATCAGGCATTTCATCCACACCGAATGTGATTACTTCGCCCTTGAAATCAAGTTCCCTTAAAAGACCCATGATTGTAGGGTCATGGCCGTTGACTATTAGCTGTCCCAGTCCGAGTTCCTTGATGAATTCGCCCTTGACGTTTGCATAGTCGATGAAGCTTCCAAGGTCGTTCAGGTGGTCAGGTGTGATGTTTGTTATAAGTCCCGCTGACATCTCAGTATTTTTGACTATCCTTCCAACGGTTCCGGGAACCCCGAAGGTTCCAACTTCAAGAATACCCACATCCCCATTTAGTCTTGACTGCAAAATCGGAATGAACTCGGCATTTCCCTGCATTCCCTCAAGGTCATGTTCGCACGGTTTTATTCCATTGTCATATGCGATCTTTTTGAGAAGTGTTGTTGAGGTTGTCTTTCCGTTGGTACCGGTTATTCCGAATACCGGCTTTTCAGGCTTTATCAGGTCTATCACTTCATGTACGGTCAAAATAGGTTTGTCGCATTTTTTAAGAATTTCAGCATCTTCGGGAAGACTTAAAGGAGGAATTATATAATCTACCTTATTGAAAAATCCTTCAGGAGTCTGGCCATAGTACACTTCAATGTCATAGCCTTCCAGTGCTTTTGCAAATCGGCAATCTTTTTTAAAGGTCACATCGGTTCCTATAACATTATAACCTCTCTGTTTAAGTATTCTTGCGATTAAATTACCGTTTGCTCCGCAAACTCCTATAACTCCAAAGGTCTTATTCTTATACATATTTCTTACTCCCCTTTTCAAGTCCTTTCATAATCTTGTCAACAGTGGTCAGCCTGTCGTAAGCTATAAGAGGTCCCATATGCAGTATTATATCTCCAGGTTCGGAATACTTGAATGTTTCTTGTGCTGCAATTTCTATATCGTTGACTGCCACTTTTATGATGTCAGGATTTGTTATTGCATCAAGTATCTCCTGGGCAGCCTCTATTTCAACTTCCTGGGTAACCTCATTAAATCCGCTTGCTATTACACATTTGAGATTGTAGTTGCTTATGAGCTCACCAACCTCTGCCTTATCCCTTACGGACAGTGTATCAAAATGATCAAGGAACAGCACCACACTTTCATCCTTGAAGTAATCGAGTGTGATTTTCATTCCATCGTATAAAAATGCTGAATCCAAAATGACCTTCCTTCCGTTGTAGTCACCCACATCATCCATGTGCGCTGGAAGTCCCTTAAACTCTGTCAGTGCATCGATTATATCTTCCTTCTTTACTCCATATGTCAATGCGGCGGCACTTGCAGCCACTGAATTTTCAAAAAAGTAGCTCATCATGTAGAAGGGAGTGGTAAAGGAATCATTTCCATATTCAACAGTTAAGGATTCATCACCAACAATACCTTTAAAATCAACGTCCTCATCCAAAGCATAATATAACGCATCATCCCTTATAGGATTTATGATATCGAAACAGGAGTGATTTGAGATGAATGTTTCGCTCATGCTTTCAAGAATAAGTTTCCTTTGCTGGTACAGTTCCAGAGATCCTCCAAATTCGGAAAGGTGGTCCTCTGCAATATTGGTCAAAAGACCTATCTTAATATCCAAACTGTTCAATAAACCAATTGTACCGTGAGGAAGTTCAAAAATAGCAATATCACAATCCTGAGCCCTTCCCTTGACGATACCATCAATGATGGCTTCAGATACAAGATTGTTTACAAGGGATGAACAGGACCATACATTGTATCCCGCCTGCTTGAAAAGGCTGGTTGTAATGAAGGTTGTGGTGGTCTTTCCCATAGTTCCGGTAATTCCGATGATGTCTACGGGAATCAAGTCGTTGACTATTTTGGAAAACTCTTCATTGGATAGAACCTTCAAATCAGAATCTTTGATTAGTTTAGCGATTGGAGCGGTTTCAGGTAAGGTAGGTGGCATGTAAACCGCATCAAATCCATCGACAGAGGGATTCTTATTTGCCATGTCAAGGGTTACGCCTTCCTTTTCCATTTCAATTAGACTTCGCTGGAACTCGATTTTAAATTCAGAAATATCCTTCAAATCAGTTATTACAACATCATGGCCCAAATGATTAAGCAATCTTGCAACAGGCCTACTAGCATTTCCAGCACCAACAACTAAATAATTCATAAAAAGTCAACCTATAAATTTATCATTATAATTTATTGATTTTATCAAATTTAAAGTTTAACTAGAAAAAAAGTTAATTAAAAAATTTTAAAAAAAAAGAATTGAAACCTTATTCGAAACGAATAAGATTTTCTACATCATTATATACAACATCAAGTCCACACATTGATGGAACATAGTTTGCCGCCTTTGCGGAGTTGACACCGATGACCTCAAAGCCCATCTCCTCGATTGGAGCCACTACCATACATGTGTCACATACGATGTTTCCGCCTGCAGCTTCGATTGTCTTAGTGTAGCCCATCCTGTCGGCTGTTGCCTTAACGCTTACTGAAGTACAAATCCATAGCTTGTTTTTGATGGTTTTGCCCCTTACGATTTCAGCGACTTCCTTAATCTCTTCAAGTGAAGCGTGAGGACAGCCCAGACATACAAGATCAATTTCCCTGTCTGTAGTTGTGAGATTCTCTCTTGTCTCGGAAATCTCCTTTTCGGAGATAAACATTATGTCCTCGATTTCCTCAACATTGTTTGAATCAAACTCGGGAGTCACGTCTTCAATATGGTAAAGCGCTACTGAACCTGAGGATGCAAGTGCAGCACCCAAAGTCTTCAGGTTATTGTTGTTTGGAGTGTTCTGGAGCTTGAAGTATGGAACTCCACCTCCCACAACCTTACCGATGATGTAGCCCAAAGCACCGAAATCGGCACCTTTCAACTCACAGCTGACGTTTACAACAAGGTTTGCGCCACGATTTTCATCCAAGTGGAATCCGTAAAGAGGAGTTTTTCCAACAATGGCCGCCGCCAAAGCAGCAGGTCCTCCCTCACGATTTGTACGTGCACCGATTACGGAGTTCACATAAGCCACAGCAGATGATTCTGACCATGAGACATGGTCCCTGAACCTTGGCACATTTCCAACAAGATAAGGAGTGCATGTACATGTCTTGGAAATTCCCAAATCCGCATAGGCATCGACAATTTCATTCTGCTTTATTGCAAAGTATTCAGGAAAACCGAGTTCCTTCCAATTGTCCAAATCGGTTCCAGGAGGATTCAGTGATGCATTTATTGTTGCCTTTCCTGAACCGTCACGAGCCAAATCCTGAAGATATTCAAGACCTGCCTCACCGATTGTCTTGTAGGAAACACCTGATACCTGTGCTGAAGTGATGTCCACAAGCTTGGATGCGCCGTAGATATCACCGAGTGCAACCAGGATGTCCATGCTTTTACGGATGGTTTCACCATATTCCCCATCACACATTTCCTGTTCTTTTTTTGTCAAATACATATTAATCATTACTTAACTGATATTCAACCATCTCATCCACTAAGTGTAGGAATTGATCTTTAGCCTCATACGGTATCATCGCACCAGCTGCAATGTCATGTCCTCCACCATTTCCCATGAAGTTGTTTGAAGAGTCCCTAAGAGCCTTGCCCAAATCCACACCACTGTCCACCATAGGGCGTGTGGTACGTCCGGAAACCTTGATGTCATTGTGCAGACGGGACATTCCTATGACCGGTTTTGAATTGTCCAGCAATTGGACGGACAAACCGATACTTGCAATTGTACCCATCACTGCCTTGAGGACCTTGTCTTCGGAATACAGATATTGGATAGCATTCAATTGCTGGGCACCTTCACGCTTGATCCATTCAAGACCCTTGACTATCTGGTCACGGTACTGGCGCTGGAGCCTTAAAGCTGTATCCAAAGCCTGATCACGCTCTCCAAGTGCAATGCTTAATCCCAATCCTTGTTTTTTGTTCTTACCACATGCATCAAGAATATATGAGTATTCCTCCAAGTCCTGCAACACTGCAGTTTCCTTAGGCAATGTATAACAGTCTCCGAATATATCGGGGTTAATGCTGATAAGAGCTTCCTTTAAAAGATCCTTTTCCTCATCCTCAAGGTCTGTGAACTTAATGCCGTAGGACAGGTTCATCTTTTCAAGAAACTCCTGGGCACCTTCCAAATCTCCGCTGATACCAGGGAGTGGAGGTGAGAAAGTATATGCAAGTGACTTGAATATAGGTTCTGATGCCTTTGACACTATTTTCAATCCTTCATGAATTTCAACAGTGCCGCTTTCAAGGGCATCATCCAAAATAAGTTTGTTTACACCTGTAAAACCATCCTGACCTTGCATGTCACCAAATGCACCGGTAAGCGCAAAATAAGCGAAATGTTTTTTGTCCAGGTCACGAACGGCGAGATATGCAGTACCTGCACCGCACAAATCACGACTTCCGTCAATTCCAAACAAATGAGGGTTGATATGGATGACATTGCTTTCGGATTCAGTGCCATCCACCTGGTGGTGGTCAGCAACTATAACATCATGCTTATAGGTGTTGAATTCCTTAATGAATGGACTTCCCATGTCAGAAAATATAAATAAATCATATTTTTCACTTCTGAGCTGATTTACCATATCTTCCTTTAGACGTGGTACTATTGAAGTGTGGAATTGAACTCCTTCCTCTTTGAGAGCATTAGCTATAACTGCTGCAGCTGATATACCATCAGCATCGTTATGAGAAATTAATCTTATAACGCTATCATTGTCAATATGCTCCTTAAGCATATTGCTAGCTTCACTAGCCCTATTTAACAAGGAGTGCTGCTTCTTTTGGATTATATCTCCAACCTTCAGGAAGTGCACCTTCACCTACATAGTAAGATGCTAATTTTCTGATTCTAGCTTCAATGATAGTTAATCCTCTTCTGGAGTGTAAATCTTTTGGGTTTTCTTCTAAGTGATCTCTGATGTTAACTGCTCTTCTGATTAAGTTCATTAAGTCTTCTGGGTATTCACCAGCTTGACCGTTTCTTTTTAAGATTTGGGTGATTCTTTCACCGGTTACATCTTTAACTGAAGGGATTCCGTATTGGTCTCTTAAGATAATACCGATTTCGGAAGTACTTTTACCTTCTCTGTTAAATTTTAAAATCATTTCTTCAATTTCTTCATCACTGTAAGTTACCCATTCTGGTCTTGCCATAATATAAACCTCTTTAAATTTATTAAATATTAAATAAGCCCAATTAAACAGAAAATAATGTTACTCTTGACTAGAATACCATTCGATAAATTTCTTTAATGAATTTTTTCTATGTGAAAACTGGTTTTTCTCTTCAGTTGTGAGTTCGCCGAAAGTCTTGTCGAGACTTGGAACATAAAAGAGCGGATCAAAAGCAAAACCTAAATCTCCTCTTTCTTCAACTGCGATTTCTCCTTCGACCTTGCCTAAAAAAGTCTTGGGCTCAGAATTGGGGGCACAGTACCCAATAACTGACCTGAATTCGGCATAACGGTCTTCAGTATCGGTTAATAACTTTAAAATTCCCTGGTTTCCAATAGTATCTTGAACATAATGTGAATATGTTCCAGGAAATCCATTCAAAGCCTTAATGAATAAACCAGCATCTTCTACAATCACAGGTTTGTCAAGCTTACGACTAGCATATTTTGCGCCTGATAAGGCCACTTCCTCAAGAGTTCCTTGGGGTTCTTCGTAACCTAAATCAATATGCTCAAGTTCAATGCCGTAATCTTTGAAAATATTCTCTGCTTCTTTTACTTTATGTTCGTTACCAGTTATAAATGTTATCATAAATTTAGTTATGATGATGATTTTTATTAAAGGTTAGTATATAAAAAAATTAACATATCCTCTAAATTTAGATTATCTGAATCATGATGTTAACTATTATCAAGATTATTTGTAGTAACAATAACCCCATATTTAATTTATCCTTCTTTAAATTTGGATTTTTATAGGTTTTGATGATTAATATTGATACAAGCATTACATTAATCAAAATTAGTGACCATAAAAATAGTTTTAACATTACAAACCCCCAATTCAAAAAATATGGAAAGTTTTATTAATGTCTAAAACATAGATAAGCATAATGGAAGTGATGAAAATGTTCATCACTTCTTGTTCTTATCGTTTAGGAATTTCAATATATTTATAATCAAATTGATTATAGCAATGATTATTCCTAATTCAGTTTTATCCATCGATAAAACCTCCTATTTTTTATGAAATTACCATTTTGATAACTTCATACAGTATAATTATATTTTAGAGTATTTAAAGTTTTATAAGTTGCTTTTAGACTGAAAAATTGCATTTAATTCGTAAAATTGCCCTCAATTTGTAAAATTGACTTCATTTAGAAAAATTGTTCCGACTTCGTAATTATCAATATTTATCGGTTAAAATTAAAAAAAAGATTAATGAGTATATCTTCCACGGGATTCTATATCAGATATGGCATTTAAAATTGACCCATCACCATATCCGTCCAGAACACAGTCAAAATATTTTACTGCAAGGTTATAGTCGATGCTTTGCAATGATTTTTTCAATACAAGCAAATCTACAGCCTTATCTTCCTTAACAGTGGAATATCTTCCAAGTCCGAAGTCTATGAACACAAGATTGTCATCCTCAAGCATTATATTTGATGTGGTGATGTCACCATGTATGATATTTGCACTATGAAGTTTTGAAATGTCCCCACCTATCCTGTATGAGAGATCCTCATCAATGATGTCCTTAACCATTACACCATCAATTTCCTCCATGACGATGGCCTTGCGGTTTAAATCAACATCATATAAAACTGGAGTTTTAACTCCCGCCCTTTTGGCATCGGACAATAGTTTAGCTTCCTCTTTGGTTCTTGCCCTTCTGATTTTATTATCTATTTCGGGAATCCTGTAGCTTTTAGGAATTCTGTCCTTGATTACCGCTTTTTCACCCAAATAATTGCTTTTAACGATATTGGATTCGGCGCCCTTTGCAATCAGTTCATCGGGAAGGGTCAGATAGGTTTTGCTATTGTCGATCCATGGAATGTCCACTTCATCTGTCCTGAACTTCTGAATGATTCCGGTATCCTTCAAATCCATCGGCCCGAACTCGTTGCACATCAGAAGCCCCAGCCATGCAATCATGACACCATTGTCACCGCAGAGCTTCATCTCAGGCATGTAGAATTTTGCACCGTGCTCCTCTGACATTGTCCTAAGCATTTCACGCAGTCTTGAGTTTGCAGAGACTCCGCCGCACAGCATCACCTCATCCTTTTGGGTGTGGGACAGTGCACGTTCGGTTACCTCAACAAGCATCGCAAATGCGGTTTCCTGAAGTGAAAAGCAGACGTCCTCCATAGGGGTCCCTTTTTCAGCCTCCCTCAATGCCGCAGACAAAAGTCCTGAAAATGAAAAGTCCATTCCCTTAACTATGTATGGCAAATCAATGTATGAGCCCTGTTTTGCAAGTTTTTCAATGACCGGACCTCCTGGATGGCCCAAACCCGTTTCACGGCCGAAATGATCAAGGCAGTTACCTACCGCAATGTCTAAAGTTTCACCGAAAATCCTGTATCTTCCGCTTTCATATGCAATAACCTGACTGTTTCCTCCACTGACATAAAGAGATACAGGATTGACCGCACCGGTGTCAAGCTTTCCAACCTCAACATGGCCGATACAGTGGTTTACACCGATTATAGGTTTTTTAAGTGATAATGCCAGACTTCTTGCGGAAGTCGCAACAATCCTCAATGCCGGGCCCAGACCGGGACCCTGTGAAAATGATATCAGGTCAATGTCGTCATAGGACAAACCTGACTCCTCAATGGCCTGCGGTATCAGTTTAGGAATCCATTCGGCATGATGTTCGGCTGCAATTCTCGGATGAATTCCACCTTCTTCCGGAAATAGCTGTTTTCCGGCCATAGCCAGAATATTTCCATCACTGTCAACGATGCCCACACCTGTCTTTTCTGCTGTTCCTTCAATTCCCAAACTTATCAAAATAATCAACTGAAAAAATTAATTAATTAGTATATTATTCTTAAGAATATAAAAATATTTTTTAATTTCAAAAAACAAAGGTTAAGTTATGGGATTTTATAGCGCGAATACTTTGGAACAAAAAAGAGTAAAACAACTGACTGGAGATATCAACATCTCCGAGAACTTCAAAAACGAATGCAACACTCGTGGAATACCGATTTACAATGCATACAATATACAGAAAAGGCTGATACATGAAGTGGAACAGGAAATGCTTGTTGGTGTCGATAAAGTAGATGAAAGACTTATGGAACTTTTGGACGAGAGAGGAAAAAACAAGGTGACACACAGGTATGTTGATTTTGTCTCAAGGGAAGACAGCGCCTCAAGAGGAGTCATACCCCCAAAAGCAGAAAGTTCACTTCCGCCAAAAGAAGAAATTAAAATCCCTCCAAGAGCAAGAGACGGTAAGACATTCAAGACTGACAATGAACTGTCACAGGATGAAATGTTAAAGAAAATCATGCTTCAAAACAAAAAGATTATTAATCAGAACAAGATTATTATTGATTTATTGAAAAAACAAGGTGAAAACAATGATTGATGGTGTGACAACTTATGGTTCAACCGAATTAATTGAAAAATTACAGGAAGCGGAAGATGATGCTGTATTTCTGCTTACAATAGGAACCACTGAAACCTCAAAAATCGAGGGAATATCCGGTGCAGGAGCAAGTGCTGAACTGACCCCATTTACCCCTGCAGCAGACGTGGAATTCATGGTATTGGGCGAGGTAAGATGCACCGATACCGCAGCGGAAACAGTGGTTGACGGAGCTGCAGCTCCAACCCCCGCAAGACTTACAAAGGCTGCGCTTCAGCTTGCTAATATCCCATTTGTCATAATCGATGCTGGAAGTGAAGTCAAGCCCGATGTTGACTATGTCAGTTTCGGAAATGAATACGGAAGAGATATAAGAACAGGTAAAGGCGTTTTAAACCCACTGGAAATATTCGAAAACGCAAAGGATTTGGGTGCGGAACTATCCCAAAGACATGAAATGCTAATCATAGGAGAAAGCATACCTGCAGGAACAACAACAGCACTGGGCGTTCTTAAGGCTTTAGGTTACAAGGCGAACGAAAAGGTGAGCGGAAGCATGCCTCACAACCCTCACGATTTAAAGTCAAAAACCGTTGATGAAGGATTGAAAAATGCTGGAATAACCCCTGGTGAAGCTGATGCAATGCAGGCAATCGGTGCGGTAGGAGATCCGACCCTTGCGGCAGTTTCAGGACTTGTCCTTGGTTCAGATGTGCCGATAATACTGGCCGGAGGAACACAGATGGCTGCATCATGTGCAATAATAAAATCAATCCAGCCAAGCTTTGACTTTTCAAGATTGAATCTGGCAACAACAGTGTTTGTTGCAGCGGATGAAACTGCAGACCTGTTTGGAATTCTAGAGCAAATTGACGACAACATTACAGTAAATGTCGTTGATCCAAGATTTGAAGAGTCCGAACATGAGGGACTTAAAAACTACAATGTCGGATTTGTAAAGGAAGGTGCAGGTGCCGGAGGAGCAATGTTTACCGCATTGGTACTTGGAAATTCCGTTGAAAAGCTAAGAAGAAAAATAGAAAAAGTTTGCAAATAGAGATTATTTTAATCTCTAACATTATTTTTTTATCTGACCGTTACCAAATATCTTTTTTAAAATCTAATTTTCAAAAAAAAAAAGTTAAAAGATGTAATGAATTACATCTAAAAAATATGAGCGATTGAGCCCATGAACACTATTATACCAACCAGCCAGCAGTAATAGGAAAATATGTCCAGATTTCTGTTTTGTATCAAATCAAGCATCCATTTGATAGCCATATAACCTGCAACGATAGATGCAAGGAATCCTAAAAATATAGGCAGGAAATTAGCACCCATTGCAGCACCTATTTCATCGACCTGAAGAAGGAATGCTCCAAAAATTGCCGGAATTGACAATATGAAACTGAATTTTGCTGCAAACTGCTTGTCAAGTCCTATTGTTAAACCAGCTGCGATTGTTGTACCTGACCTTGAAAGACCCGGCAGGATTGCACATGCCTGACCCAATCCCATGAACAGTGCTTCCTTTTTGGTAATGTTATCGTAATTGACATTTCCGCTTGGCATCCTTTGGGACAGGTACAGTATTGTTCCTGTGACAAACAGGAAGAATGCCGGAACGTACAGTGCGCCTGCAAAGAGTGCATCAACGGAATCTTCAAAGAGCACCCCGACAATACCGACAGGAATTGTTGCAAGAATAACATACCATGCAAGCCTTTTGTATGGATCCTCATAGAATCCTTCCTTGAATCTTCCCTGTACGATATCAAGAACACTTAAAATCCAGGACTGAATCATCTTGTATATGTCATATCTGAAGAACCACACTACAGCAATCAGTGTTCCCAGGTGAAGGAATGTGTCAAAAGCAAGAGAGCTTTCAACACCCAAAATGTTTTGAATGAACACCAAATGTGCTGAACTACTAACCGGCAGGAATTCTGTCAATCCCTGAACTATACCGATTATAATTGCCTGAAGTATATCCATAAACACACCTAGATGTATGATAACCAGTCGTATTTGTCTTCAGTTTTTGCTTCTACGATATCAAAGAATGCTTTTTGGATTTTTTCTGAAACCGGTCCTCTTTTACCGATTCCGATAGTTCTGTGATCGATAGAACGTATTGGAGTTACTTCAGCTGCGGTTCCTGTGAAGAACACTTCATCAGCGATGTACAGTCTTTCTCTTGATATGGTTTCTTCAATAACTTCATAACCTAAATCACGGGCAATTGTCATGATGGAATCCCTTGTAATACCTTTGAGGTTGGATGATGCCATTGTAGGAGTGTATAGTTTGTCACCTTCTACAAGGAAGATGTTTTCTCCACTACCTTCAGAAACATGGCCTTCATAATCCAGCATGATAGCCTCGTCAAATCCGTTGTCGAGCGCTTCGAGCTTTGCAAGCTGTGAGTTCATGTAGTTTGCTCCACATTTTGCAAGTGTCGGGAAAGTGTCAGGTGCAGGTTTTCTCCAGGAGGACACTCCAATGTCCACACCGTTTTCCATTCCTTCCTCACCAAGGTATGATCCCCATTCCCATGCTGCGATTGCAACGTTGACAGGGCATCCTAAAGGATTAACTCCAAGTTCTCCGTATCCTCTGAATACGATTGGGCGGATGTAACAGCCGTCTAAGTCATTTACTCTAACAGTTTCGAGAATTGCTTCTGCGATTTCTTCCTGAGTGTATGGAATGTCCATTTTGTAAATTTTTGCTGAGTCAAATAAACGTTGTACGTGTTCCTCTAATCTGTATACTGCTATACCTTTTTCATTAGAGTATGCACGAATACCTTCAAAGACACTTGTTCCATAGTGAACTACATGTGAAAGTACTGATATATTTGCGTCTTTCCATTCTACGAATTCTCCGTCAAACCAAACTTTTGTTGCTTTGTCATCCCAAGCCATTTTATCACTTCAATTTTTTTGTAATAATTAATATATTTATTGTATTTTATAAAATTTTTCTTAGCAAAAATTTCAATAAGGGAAAAGTTTATATATTAATAAAATCATAATATTGTTTGTTGGTTCCGTGGTCTAGTGGTATGATACCTCCCTTACAAGGAGGGGATCACGAGTTCGAGTCTCGTCGGAACCACTATCTATTTTTTTTAAAATAACTTTCATTTCAGTGAAATTAATCTTTTTTTAAACGTTGATTTTAGGCAAAATTAAAGAATTTAAATTAATTTTTCTACCAATCTTTTTAGTCATAATTGAAGATTATTCAATATTATAATATTAACTTTATTGATATGAACAATATTCATATAAAAAATTAATTACTGATTAAAATTATCAAATAATAAAATTTAAATAGTTTTCTAATTAAAGAATTATATATCAAATAAGGAGACTTAATTATGGTAGTTAAAATTGCTATTATTAAAAGTGGTAATATTGGTACTTCACCAGTAATTGACCTATTGTTAGACGAAAGAGCAGACAGACCAAATATTGATGTCAGAACCTTTGGATCTGGAGCAAAAATGAACCCAGAACAAGTAGAAGACGTTGTACCTAAAATAGACGCTTTCGAACCTGACTTCGCAATCTTCATTAGCCCAAACCCAGGAGCACCTGGTCCAGCTAAAGCAAGAGAATTATTATCTGAAAAAGATGTACCTGCTATTATCATCGGTGACGCACCTGGTAAAGGTAAAAAAGACGAAATGGATGAACAAGGATTAGGTTACATCATCGTTATGTCCGACCCAATGATTGGTGCAAAAAGAGAATGGTTAGACCCAACTGAAATGGCTATTTTCAACTCCGACATCTTAAAAGTACTCGCAGAAACCGGTGCATTAAGATTAGTCCAAAAAACCATTGACGACGTAATCGCACAAGCAGAAGCAGGTGAAATCGAATTACCTAAACTCATTATTACTGCTGAAAAAGCTGCAGAAGCTGGTGGATTCGCAAACCCATACGCAAAAGCAAAAGCTATTGCTGCATACGAAATGGCTGGATCTGTTGCTAACTTAGACATGAAAGGATGTTTCATGACCAAAGGTTACGAAAACTTCATTCCTTTAGTAGCTGCTGCTCACGAAATTGCTGCATGCGCTGCTAAATTAGCTCAAGAAGCTAGAGACATTGAAAAAGCAAATGATACTGTTTTAAGAACCCCTCACATGAAAGAAGGAAACCCAGGTTGTAAAACAGACTTAATCTCAAAACCAGAATAAGTAGCTAATCGCTACTTTTTCATTTTTCTTTTTTTAAGCCAAACCAACACCAAAAAAAGTATACACTGATTTTAAAAAAAATTAAAAAAAAGATAGCTAATAATTTAGCTATAATATGCCTTTTGTAGAAGGAATCTGATCATGTTCTATTTTAATAGCTTCTTTCAAGGCCTTTGCAAATGCTTTAAAAACAGCTTCTGCCTTGTGATGATCGTTTGCCCCTTCGACTGTACCATAAATGTTCAATTTTGCTGAAGATGCAAATGACTCGAAGAAATGAATTACAATATCAGATGTCATGTCTCCTATTTTCTCGTTCTTGAACTTTAAATCCATATTGCAGTAGCTGCGGCCACTTATGTCGATTGCCACAGTGGAGACTGATTCATCCATCGGAACTATTGCATGTGCCATCCTCTTGATGCCCTTCTTATCTCCTATGGCCTCAAGAAACACCTCACCCAGAAGTATTCCAACATCCTCTATGGTGTGATGGTCATCGATTTCTATATCCCCTTCAGCCACCACATCCAAATCGATCATGGAATGTTTGGAAAATGATTCGAGCATGTGGTTGAAGAAGTTAACACCTGTGGAAATGTTGTATTTTCCTGTTCCATCCAAATCCATCTTTATGGTTATGTCAGTCTCTGATGTTTTTCTTGACTTGTTTGAAATTCTTGCCATAATCTAACCTATCAAATAATTAATTTTAGCTTAAATAATTTAGGGTTCTTCACCCGGACGTATAATTTTAATACAGTCTGTCGGACATTTCATTGCACATATTGTACAAACATGACAATATCTTAAATCCAATATACGTGCAACTCTTCCAACTTTCCAAATTTTAGCAGACTTTGGACAAATCTCCGCACACTCTCCACAACCAATACATTTTTCCTCATCGACCAAAATTTGCAACGGCATACTTATCACCTATAACTTTAAAGTTGCGACAGACATTGCCTTGAAACCAACATAGACCTCTTTACCAATGTTCAAACTCAGTTCCTTCTCGGCAGATACGGTGATGTCACTGCACAAGGTCACACCGCCCACATTGATTTTGACACGAATTATTTCACCTTCAAGTCTCATTTCTACAATTTGACCCTTCAGGATATTTCTAATGCTTGAAGTCTGCGGTTCGAGCATTATGAAAATATTGTCATAGCTGATCAATGCCAGGATATGGTCGCCAACCTCATAGTTCCTGTTCAATGGAGCGTTTATTTCAAATTCCTCCATTTTGATGGTCATGACCCCTTTCACATCGTTTATGCTTACAATTTCAGCCTCAATTTCATTAACATCCTTGTGAAGTTCCATAATAGCATTAATCTTTTTACATTCCTTTAAGATGGAGTAACCTTCACTGGTCAAAGTGGTTCCGCCGCCCCCACCTTTTCCGCCTTTGGTTGTATTGACAACCTTTACTTCAAGTGAAGACTCGATTTTATCAATATAGTTTAATGCAGTCCTATAAGAAACGTTGATTTCCTTAGCGGCTGAAGTTAAAGAACCAGTTTCCAAAATAGATACAAGCAAGTTATATTTCTTGCTATCCAGCAAAAAGGAATTACCGTCTACATTGATTTTATATTCAACTCCTGCTTTCACATCAGTCATTATAAATCCCCCGAATTACAATGATATTATCTATCAAGATTATATTATAAATAACTTATCGATTATCTAAACTCTAACTTTTCAACAAAGTTCAAGACCTTGTTAACAATTTTTGATAGTGGTCCGAAGCGAGCTGAAAGATGCCTTAGACTTTCAATATCATCCTTCTGGAAGAATTTTGTAAAAATCAATGCAAAGAAATAAACAATTATACATGCAAAGATTCCTGGGAACAGCCATAAAGTGGTTTTAGGAATAATTAATGCGAAAATACCCATGATTGATGAGGATATGATGATTTTAACAATCGCAGACGTAGGCGCCTTGGTTTTTGTCAGTCTGAAAACAAAGAAAATACAAGGAATCATCATCAAAAGACATGCGATGCTTGTAGCCAATGCCCCTCCTGCAATTCCCATTGTAGGAACCATTATCCAGTTTAGAATACCTGTAACGATAGCTCCTCCAACCAAAATGTACATAGGAATCCTAGGGTTTCCAATTCCCTGAATGATACTGGTTGATATGGCAAATATTGAATAAAATGTCATACCTATTGACAGAATAGCCAATGCACTTGCCCCTGCAACATATGCCGGATTCTTGAAGTATAAAACCCTTAAAGTAGGTGTTGCAAACAACGCAAGGCCTACACACATTGGAACTACAAAGAGCAATGAGAACTTATATGCCTCTGAAACATATTTCTGAAGGGATTGAATATCCTTAAGCTTGAATGCTTCGGAGGAAGCCGGAAGAATAGTGGTTGCAATGGATATTGAAATAATCAACGGCAAACGTGCAATAGGATCAGCAGCTGCGAAAAATCCGATGTCATCAAAGGTCAAAAACCTTCCCATAACAATTGTACAGATGTTGTAAATAAGCATCTCTGCAATTGCGGTAATGATAACAGGTATTGAGAACTTGACCAGTGTTCCCGCAAGTTTCAGTTCGTCCTTTTTGGTAAACACAAAGCCTTCAGTGGCTTCAGGAATGAACTTGCCCATGTGGAACTTGAAAATATAGACTGCAGCAACAACAGATAGGGAATATCCTAAAACTGTACCCCACAATGCTCCGACAGTTGAAAGACCTATCAGAACAAATGCGGTAGCAAATAAAATCATACCCAGCTGTTCGACGGCACGTGTGTAAACGATGTACTCCATCTTATAGACACCCTGGAAAGCCCCTCTGAATGCGCCGACAATAACACTGAACGGTGTAATCAAACCTACAATCTGAAGAGGTATCAGGGCAGCGGGCTTGTGCAGATAATGGTCCGCCAGCCATGGAGCAACAACAAATATCATCAATACCCCAAAGAAGAATCCCAGAAATACCATTATCTTCAAGGCCGTGTAGATGGTCTGTCTGGCCATGTCCTTTTCGTTGACGGCTTCATACTCAGCAACATATTTTGCTATCGCTGGAGGAAGTCCACCTGCAGATAAGGTCTGGAAAATTCCCTGAAACGGTAGTGTAATTCCTAAAATTCCGTAAGCGGTAGGTCCCAAGAGTATCGCCATTAAAAAACGATAGATATAACCTCCCAGACGGAAGATTATGTTACCTATAAAAATTATAAAACTATCTCGTATTAACTTATTCGCCATATTAAAACCTAAAAAAATTGTTTTTTAATATATTATAAATTGATTATCATACTTAAATATATTTATTAAGAAATTTTTCAAATTCTGTTAGGGTCCTTTCAAGGGACTGCATGCCATAAGTGTCCTTTTTTATCTCATCCAGCGAATCCTGTGACCAGAATGAGGCACCAAGATTGGATCCGAAGGGTCCACCGCTCACGGGGATTATTCCATGTATCATGAAGTAATTTATAATTGTCATGTGGGCCAGATCCTGACCTCCGGTACGGTCGCCTCCAACAGCTATGCTCATGCCGATTTTGCCCCTCAGGAGATTGTAGTCAACAGCTTCAAGGGCTCTTGTGCGATCCATGATTATTGACAGTTGTGCTGAAACAGAGCCTGAATGAATTGGAGTTGCCAGAATTATTCCATCTGAAGTTTTGAAGTTTTCATAGACCTCACCCATGTCATCCTTAATTATGCATTCCTTGTTTTCTAAACAGTAGTCACAGTGCATGCAGGGTTTTAAATCCTTTCCCTGACATGAGAACATTACTGTTTCACAGTCAAGATTTTCCAATGCCTGTTTTAGAACATATTGGGTTGAGCCGTTTCTTGGACTTGCACATATTCCAAAGACTTTCATGAAAAGTAGTTTATCTGAATTGATTAAAATAATTTTGTAAAAAAAGAAAAAAGGAATAGAGATTAATATCCCTATCTTTTTACTTTAATTTTAACTGTTTTAACAAGTTTGTTAAAGTATTTGTCACCTTTGTAGGTAATTTTTGCCTTAAATGTTCCTTTTTTGGTTAGTTTAAGTTTGAATATTGCTTTACCTTTAGCATTTGTTGTTGCCTTATAGGTTTTACCTTTGACTTTCAAGGTGAGTTTAACTTTTTTCATTGCTTTGCCTTTGTTGTTTTTCAGAGTTACAGTATATTTTTTGGATTTCTTTTTAGCCTTGAATATAGCCTTTTTAGCGGTCAGCTTTACACTAGCCTTTTTGACAGTGACTTTGGTTGTTGTTAAAGAAGATTTGATATGTGTATCATCACCAGCATAATTGATTGTTAATGCATAAGTTTTTGGCACCAAATTGGTTGGAATAGCTAAAGTAGCCTGACCTTTGGCATTAGTGTTTAAGGTTGTAGATTTACCGTTTAAAACAACAGAGATCTTAGCATTTACAATTGCATTGCCTTTTACATCTTTTAAGGTTACAACCAAGTTTTTAGCATTGCCGTATACAACAGTTGCACTAGGTGCTGTGATTACAGTTGGAGCTTTTTGGGTTGTGACTATTATTTGTTGTAAGGCCAATATAGTGGAGCCGGTTGCAACAAATGATATGTTGTTGCTGTTTTTAACTGAATCTGTAATGTCTAATTCATATAATTCAGTTGAGGAGGAAGTTCCACTCCAGACATTCTCATAGGTCTGACCATTAAATACTATATTACCCTCACCAGCTTGAGCACTAGCAGCGAGTATGTACAATTTTGCGGTATCTGCAATAGAAGTTACATCAATTGTTGAATCGGAATGTACAGGTCTTTTTGCAATGTTGTTTGAGGTTCCTGCAAGCAAGTCCGCACCGTTTGATATGTATACATTTTTAACCACTGCACTGCCGGTTGTATTGTACATGTAAACCAGTACACTAGGATAAACAGCAGGAGTTTTTGCAAGTTTTGTTAAATTAAATGAATTTTCACCGGTTTTGGTCAAGTCGGTTACATCATAAACCAATACACCATATCCATATTTACCGTAGTTACCTAGGTTACCCTGATCTCTGTAAAATGCCACAGGAATAACTTTTACGCCATTAAATGTGGTATTAAACATAGAAATATCTTCAGTAGCTAAATTCGGGTTAAACCAATTATATGGAACATAAATATAGGATTTGACTATGCTTGATTTGGAATCCAAGTTAATGGTCCAAACATCTTCCCTGTTCATTACAGCAGCACCCAAATAAGAAGCAACATCTTTAACATCAATGACAATGTCACCGTTGATTGTGATGTTTGAAAATGATTCATATCCTCCAGAAGGATAAGCTAGGTCTTTTCCTAAATTACCATTGTATAATATTGGTAACACTACTGATTCGTTTTTGATTTGATTGCCTTCAAAAATTAAACTAACAGTATAGTTAACTTTATTGTTAGTTGCTCCATTAACTGTGGTCTCGTCAACCGCTCTAATTGTAGGATCAGTCAATAAAACTGTATTGGAACCACTTATTAAATCTTGTTCAATTTCACTAACAAGAACATTGTCGGCCAATAATCTTAAAGTGTATTTTCCTGCCTTATTGGTACTTACAGTGACAGTTAATGTATTGTTAGTTCCTGCATAAGCTGAAGGAACAGATGTATATTCGGTTTTTAATGACAAGTCTGTTATCAAACTATTTACAGTTAAAACTGAAAGTACGTTTTTAATCGATCCATAGGCACTAGTTCCCGCATAAGCAACATTGAGAGTGTTTTTATCATTAGCTTTGATAAAACTAGATACATCATTCCATTTATTATATTGGTAATAGTTGCCACTTTGATGAGTATCTGCATCCCCAATTATTTCATTGTTTATTCTGTAAACACCATCTCCACTAGAAAGAACAACATTAATTAATGAAGTGCCATAAATATTGGTTAGACTTTCAGTGTTGAATGTTACATTAACATTTGATTTTGACCATAATTGCTCACTATTAATCCAATATCCAATTGAATCATCATCACCGTCATCATAAGCTAAAACCAATGCTATTAATTTGATTTTACCGTCAAATTGTTTGCCATCCATTTGAAATGTATCAACATTAATTTTCAAGCTTGACCCGTTCAAACCATTTAACAAACTGGTAATATCATAGTGAATCATGTAATCAGAGTAACATTTGGTGGTATGGTCGTTTACGGGATAAACTGTTCCGTCAGTACTTCCATCTTCTATCCACAATGATTCAGAATAATTAGTTTTTCCATTATTTGTGGTAATAGTCACATTGGCATTAGCGCCGTAAGTAGGCTGAGCACTACCACTATAAACATTTACATATACATCCGCACTCTTAATTGTTTTTGCATCGGAAGGAATGTCATAACTCAATTCCCCATTGTTACTCCATGGATTTTCAGTTACAACATCAACATCACCTGATACAGTTCCAGAAACTGGTTCCGAATCTGTTAAGACAATATCTTCATCGCTGGATACAATTGCATCATCTGCATCTTCAGCAGATACTGCACCAATTGAGAGCACCATCATGAAAACAAAAATAGATATAAACAACATTTTCTTAATTCTCATAATAATCCCCTTTTGAAATATTTCGTAGTACATGTGTAATAAAATTAATAAAAATTTTATTAATTTAATTAGTACAATATTAATTTAAAGTAATACTATAATAAATGTTGTTATTTGAGCTAAAAATAGAGTCTTTATATAAAATAATACTTTTTAGAAAAAAATAAGAAAAATGATAATACTTTTAGATAAAAATACCCAATAAAAAGTATTACTCACCCTTCAACCATGATAAGCTTGCCCGTTGAAGGGTCCTTGTAGACCTTACCCATCTCCATATATCCCTGACCTGAACTGTCTGAAGTGTCGGGTGTTTCGTTGAGAACCTGTCCTTCTGAGACTTCTGTCACATCAGGAGATGATTCATCAAGGGCCTGCTGTTGCTGGTTATCCTGAAAAACAACACTTTGCATATTCCAACTTATAACCACAAATATCAATAGTCCAACTGCAATTACAAGCATTGCATCAACAAGGTTGGAGGTTCCGGCCATCGGATCCTCTTCACCCTCAGCGAATCTTTTTTTGGATTTGTCACGAACCATATGCCCACCTATTGATTAAGTTTGTCAAGAAGTGCATCCGCAATCGCATCTAGGTTTGATAGGTATTCCTCATACCATCTGCGCCTAACCTTTGATACAAAATAGGCAACGGCCCCTGCACCGATACCCACAACGGTTGTATCGAATGCTACAATGATTGCATTGGCCAACGTGTTAACATCTCCCGCACCCAAGGCAGCAAGTCCCGGACCCATCGGTATCAGGGTCCCCATAAGCCCCAGAGTAGGTCCGATACGTGTAACGACATCAGTCCTTTCAATTGTTTTTGTAAATTTGGTTTCTTCAAACTCGATAAGTTTTTTGGCCAAGGCATGTCTTGAATCACTTGTGAGTTCACTGGCACGTAAAATCTTTATCAATACTACTTTTTGTGATTCATAGATTTTAGCACTTTTGATGACATTTTTAATCTCATCTAGGCTTGAAGCATTTGAAATTGCATAAATGAGCTCCTCGATTAATTCGGGTGTGACCTTTTTTTTCGAGGTATACTCAGCCACAAGCCCACCGATTGCCAATACGGCAAAAACCGCAAATACTACAAGAAATATGATAACAGGAATCTGAAGACTCTGTGAAATCATGTTCAGTGTTGATGTTAATACTTCGCTTCCAGGAATTGTTGTAACCATGTAAACACCTAATTGAAATTACTGTTCCTCTTGGATATTATTCCACCTACAGCAATAATCACAAGAATCATCACCAAGGCTCCAATAAGTGAATATGGAGATGAAATTGATATTGCATCCATAGGATTTGCTATCATTGCAGTTATATTAGGCAAGAACAGTGCTGATAAAAGGAAATAGATTCCCAAAAAGAACATGAAATTGCCCAGTACAATCGGATATGGCTTATCAATGAATTTGACAAGGTAATTGGATGCATAGTATGTTAAAACAATTGTTAACATCAATGCTCCGGCTACGACGAAACTCAAATCCATCAGTCCTAAACCGACACTCGGTGCCACAAGCATGATACTTACAATGATTGATCCAAAACAACACGGACAAGGAGCAACAACAGCCATGCATGTTGCAGCCGTAGTATTCTTTTCAAAAACCTTGTATTCGCGTATTGTAAATATACCCGCAAGAATCATTATTGCAGCCATAATTAAGAAGAATTCAAAATTATAAGTATAAATCAAGTCTGTAATCTGTTGTGTAAAGAATGAAGAAATTTCAGTCAATATCAAAACTCCTCCACCATAGCCTATTGTCACCAATGCCAAATATCTCTTTGACATGTTTGCAAGACCAGTTGCCAGACCTAATTTGATTCCAAATATCAAAACGGCTGACAAAATACCGACCTGCCATAAAATATTTATTGCATCCATCTTTCTACTCCCCTATCTTTTCATTGAATAATTTGTCTAAATCTTGAGTTTTATTGGTTTTATCACTGTCCCTAAAGTATCCTACTGCCACTACCATAATGAGACATAGAATTGCAAGAACAGCAATAATTGATAATCCGACTTCACTTGCTGACTGTGAAGTGATTGGATTGATTTCAACTGACTTTTTAACGTCAGCCCCCTCGGCCTGTGAATTACCTGCTTCAACTGATTCTGAACCTTCACCAACACTTGAAAATGCATCCCCTTGAGGATTGCTTCCCTGTTGAGCAGTAACCTGTTGAGTTGAAGAGCTTGAATTTGTTCTTACGGTTGAAGAGGACATTGAACCCTCAACAGGATTTATTGTTGAAGCCTCCTTCTGGTTTTTGTTACTTGTATCGCTTTCAGGTGGCACTGTAGTTTGGGTATTGTTAGCAAATACGGGATTTTTGGTTGCCTCGTATAATTTAGGAAGCAATTGTGCCAAAATATCCGGGTTGACGTATTGAACAGCCCATTGCATCATTGCAATGTTTCCGCAACTGCAGTCACAGCATGCAACACCATTCTGTACAGTAGCCTGTGCCCAAGTGTTTGCTATGTCGCTTATTGTTGCCTTATCAGCATTCCAATAACCATCATGGATAGTTGTGAGCATAGTACCACTCATTGAAATCAATGAATATGCATTGTTACCGCTCATCAGCCATTCTTTTACACCCAAACCATATTTGTCATTGTAATATGTATTGTAGATTCTGTTCCACAAGTCATCTGTTACGGCTGAAGACCTTGTGACCTGCCAACCGTGAAGGTTACTTATGAACTTATTTGACATGTAACGTGCACCACTGTATCCTTCCTTCATCATTCCGCTAATCCATTCAGGGTTATCGTATCTTGCTGCGATTTCCTTATACATTACCTCTTCCAGACTTGAAATGTAAGGGTTGCTGTTGTCAGCATACATCAATACATTGAACTTTGGAGCCTTACCGGAGATTTCCTCAACTGTCATGGAGAGACCACCCCAGTAGTCAAAGAAGTCATCGTTGTCCAGCACACCATACTGGTTGGTGTTACGGCTTGCAACTATAGTATCTGAATTTGACAGTGCCCTGAAGAATACCAAAGGATTTGTATCCCCCCAGTAGTTTTTTGAATACATGTTGCCCATTCTTCCAAGGTAGAAGTCAGCCAATTCACTTGTATCATTCCATGTCCAAGACATTGAAACTAGTTTTGATATTCCCGCACCGTAATCCCCGTTCGGAGGTGCAAATATTCTTGTAATTGCACACTCACCGGCATAGGTCGCATTGTATCCTGTGCTTAAATAGTACAGTGCATCCTCCATCCAGTGTTGTGCCACATAATTAGACTCCAATGGCTCATTTGAAACACCATAATAATTAATACTTTTCATCACAGCTTCCAAAGCATATTTCAAGTTTTGATTGCTTTTTATAGTAGGATTGTTGATTAATGTAAGGTATGATCTTGCAAGTGCAACACGATAAGCGTTGTCCATCAGTATGGATTGTGATGAGTACAAATCACGGAACAGACCACTGGTAATCACTGTAACATCAATCCTTTTTTTGGCCCAGCCGTCAGGACGGGTAAGGTCATCCAATTTGATTACCTCTGGCATTGCCCCCACCTTTTTACCTGTAGGGTTTCCCTCATCGTCATACCCTGCACTTGATGAGTCTGTCCACACCGGTTTCATACCCAATAGATACAATACTGTAGATACCAGCGCACCGTCGTCCCTTGCGGTTTCAACACACCAGATTCCCATGATGATCTTTTCTGTTGTGTCGTTCAAATCTGCAAGTGTCAGTAAAGCCAAGGTTTTTGCATATTCCCATGCCTCCATTGTCGGGAGCTCTGAGGACTGGTCCTGGAACATGTTGGTTCCTGTCGGAAGAACTGCCGGTTTTACTACAACCTCCCCACCTTCTCCAACAGGAATATACTTTCCGTTTAGACCGTCAAGCATCACGTCAAGTTCATTCTGTATACTGAACTGTATCAGTTCGATGTATTTTTTGGCAAGGTTCAGTGCAGCCAAAAAGGTATGATTGTTGAATTTTTCATTTTGTGAGATTAATAAACCATTGACCGTATCAACATCCCAGTAGATGAGTGACTTGACTATATCATATGATTTGTTAAGTATGAATTCCCTTTCGAATGCTGTAAGGTCATTGTAGGGTTTTGAGTAATAATAGTTTGAAAGCTCTGTGAAGAGATTGACTGTCCCAAGGTTGTCGCCAAGTACATAGTCATATGAAAGCATTGCGGAAACTGTACTTGCCAAGTCGTTTTCAGACCACATCTCACCCAAAGCATGAAGACCCAAAGGATACAATGTGGACTGCATTCCAACAAGGAAAGTGTTGACCTTGTCTACAAGTAGATTGCCTGAGAGTGTCTGAACTTCCTCCTTGGTAAGACCAATGTTCATTGAATAGTCATTGGATATAATCAATTCACGAATCTGGTTTACTGTATCATCACTAGGACTAGTTTTATAGTTCTCTATCAAACCGGCCAAATTGGTCAAATTACCATATAAATGAGTAAATGACATAGGCGAGGTTAAATGTGAAATAATAACTGCAAAACCTCTTCTTTTAGCCTGAATAGCTTCACCTAAACCGTCCACGATATAGAAGTATAATTGTGGAACATCACCAACTACAACAGATCCATAATCAGTTGCAGAAAGAAGAATTTCCTTTCCAGGCAACCATTCGTGGGTTGCATGCCTACCAGTGAAAATCATTGCATTAGGATACTTGGTCTGCATATAATAGTAAGCTGCCAGATACTGGTGTGTCGGCGCTACAGCAGTACAGTGGTAAAGATTTTCTATGTCGGACTCCCATCCCCTCTGAGGTTCGGGTGCAATGAAAATGTTGCCATATGTCAGGCCAGGAATTACAAAGTAATCCTTACCGTTCCTGTTAACGACCATTACATTTCCTGGTGCTTCTCCCCAACCGTTCAAACCTTGAATTTTAAGTTTTTTGAATTCATCAAAGTATTGCAGGAATTGATTATAGTAAGTTATGTCCTTTGTTTGAGTAAACTGTTTAAGAGCACTGACAATATTTCCCAAGACCTCTTTTGATTTTGCTGAATTGTTTTCTGGTAAAAGTGCCACAACCTGATTGTACCAGTCATCAATTGTGTCACCGATTGTTAGGGTATAGTCAAGTTCCACTGCCCTTCTTGAAAGCTCACCGATATAGGCAACAGGCCCTTCACGAACTTGAATCTTTACGATTTCATCCAAACTGTCAAACCATCTGTTGTATTCATCAACTGACAACAAGGTAATTCCTGACTGGTTTGCCAATTTTTCAAGCTCTCCTGGTGCCCATGTAGCAACGTTGATACCGCATTTCAACATCAAATCCTCAAGTTCACTGACACTTTTTGGAAGCTCACCCACATTATAGCCGTTGGCCTTTAAGGTGTAGAGAATATTGTAGATACTCTTTATGGTGTCTAAATAGCTGGAACCGATGTTCTGTTTTCCCGGAGGATAGTTGTAATAGATTATGGACAATAGCTTGTCAGCATTAGGAGTGTATTTGAGGTCAACCCAAGAGTCTATTCTATCAGTTAAAAGGTCAATGTTTCTCTTATAAGGAATGTAGGTAACGATTCTAGCCCCTGTGAGGTTTGAAATGTAGCTTGCCTGACCTCCAACGAATGTGGCATCTATAATACCCTGGGTCTCTGCAATGGTAATGTGCCACCATTTGTCACTTTTTTCGGTTGTAAGTCCAGTTGATCCCAACTCCCACATTTCGTTTGAAACATAGTCTGAGTGAACCGCCCTGAATACTGGCACTCCAAGTTCTTCGAAAAAGTCGGTGGCCTTTGTGAAGTTTTCACCACCGACACCATAGGCAACCATTGACACTATGGCATCAACATAGGTATCATATTTTGAGGAATCTGCTAAAAATCCTGCAATATCACTACCTGCACCGGTCCATGACTCAACCATTACCCTCAACTGTTCGGCAGACCCTCCAGCTGCATAGACAGGAATTACGTTATAGCCTTTTGATTCCAAAGATTCGATTATGGCATAAGTCGGATGGAGCTGTTGTGATGAAACATACATTGTACTTTCAAGTATACCAATTGTGCGTGTTTTGGACTTGTCGAAATATGTCGCAATGTATTCCTCCAGTGAATACCACCTGTCACGGTATATTCCATAATTTTTGGTTCCGGTGAAATTAGGTTCAGAATATGCAAAGTCATAGCCCAGATAATTCAAGGCACATAATATCTGGTTTTTGAGGTTTTGCTTGTCATTTATATCCTTATATAAAACCAATTTATTAAAAAAATCACCGAATTTTGAACCAGTGCCTGTAATGTAGGTGTTTACATCATTAAAGGAGGTTCCCCTTTTCGTATTTTTAAAGTAACTTATTATTTCATCGTTTGTTAATGATTTAAAGATTTTATCATAATTTAAGGTATTGTTTCTTATAAGATTTATTGATGTGGAATCTGAATTCAGGTTACCTGAAGGAAGCTCAAGTATCAAAAACAATTCCTTATGGGAGAGTTCAGGATATTTGCCCAAAAGGCTTGTCAAGACTGAATCGACATCAGTACTAATCCATTCGCCTATGAATGCATCTGACTTTTCAAACAAGGAATGGAGTTCCTCTTCATCCATGTCCTTTACCTGTTCACCGCTTCGAACAACTAGATTGAATCCTGTTAGATTATCCTGATTGCATATCTCATCGCTTGCAGAATCTATGATGTTGGTGCCTGGGTTGTCCGATATTATGAAAATCGTTTTTTCATCAGCCACAGGGGCTTTTTCTATATTATCTAGAGGAGTTTCCTCCAAAGTTACGTTATTATCACAGTCCTCGGCAAAGCATGTCTGCGCAAAAATGAAAAATGATAATATAATGAATATTAAAAAATATCTTTTTTTCATGATTCACCTTAAATTATTGATTAACATTATAATTTTATAATTTTCATTAATAATAAGTTTTTAGAAAGTATTACTTAAAGAAGAAAAATTGATGAAAAAGTATTACGACGCTTTGCATAATATTTATTAAATCCAAAAATCATAAATTAATCATTAACGATTAGGGGATTATATGAAATTC
Organism: uncultured Methanobrevibacter sp.; assembly: GCF_902788255.1. Taxonomy (NCBI): domain Archaea; kingdom Methanobacteriati; phylum Methanobacteriota; class Methanobacteria; order Methanobacteriales; family Methanobacteriaceae; genus Methanobrevibacter; species uncultured Methanobrevibacter sp. The sequence goes on along the minus strand of NZ_CADAJR010000002.1, from coordinate 41,916 downwards.
GGGAATGGTATTGTAAAAAAGTATTCAAGAGAGTATAACAGAACACTGAAAAACGGAGAGCGTAAGAAATACACCACTGAGCAAATCCAGATTACAGTACCCAAAAACGAAGACATATACGAAAACAAGGAAGAAGTCTTGATTATCCCTAATTCTGAAATAGAAGAGTTTAAAAGTAGAGAGGAAGAAATAGAAGTGTTGAGAGTAGCTAATTATTTATATGTCGAGGAAGTGAAAAAATTGGAGAAACTATTAGAGGAAAATAATAACAACTCATCTACTTTGGAATATGAAAAACAAATCGAAGAGCTCAAGGCGAAAATCAATGAGCAGAATGCAGCATTAAGTGATATGGAAACTAAATATGGAGATTTGCAACAGGACAGTCTTGATTCACTTAAAAAGGAAAATGAAACCATCCGTGACAAGCATTCAAAACTTATTGTTGAAAATGAAAACCTCAAAACCAAATTCGTTAATATCAAAACCGAAAACGAAAACCTGAAGACCAAGTATTCAAGCATCAAAGAGGAAAACAAAAACTTGAAGACAAAATGTTCCACACTTCGTGAAGAGCATGCAAACATTCGTGAAAGTTACAATCAGGTTTCCACAAAATACGATCACCTTAAGCAGGAAAACCTCAACACTAAAACTAGCTATGCCGAAATTTATGAAATAAATGAAGGCTTAGAAAAAGATTATGATTCCCTTTTAGTTGAATATAACGAACTGGTCGATAAATTCAACGATGTACAGGAAGAATTATACAATATTAAGAATCATCAATCACATGATGAATTCATAGCAAATAAAGTTAAAGAATTTATGTTAAACAGGAGTTAGAGAGTCTTATAGTCATCTTGAAACTCCGGATTCCACCTTTTTAATCCTGGAATAAACAGTGCGGTAATACCAGTTGCCTGGGTTTCCGGAAGTCTAGGATTTTTCTCCATCATCTCTTTTGTTTTTCTGACAATCATCTCCTCAAGAGTTATATCAGGTTCAGTGTATTCGCCATCCTGATAGCAATCCTTACAAAACTCAGGATTGAGACTGCCGTCCTTGTTTGTACCGTAATCTTCCTTTACAATAGGTCTTCCGCATGAATTACAAAATCCCATAATAAACACCTAAAAAAAAATAGTAATGTAAATTAGAATTTAATCTAATTTACTAGTCGTCTTTCACTTCAATATTTTCATCTTCATCCATTGCAAGTCTCATGTTGTCTGGATCTGGGTCAAAGTGTTCTAAGAAGTCTTGTGCAGCTCTTCTTACATCTCTTGAACCGATGATGTATCTACCTGCAATAATGATGTTGGCACCTTTAGTGATAGCCTCTTCAACATTGTTAGGTTTGATACCACCTGCAACAGCAACAAGTCCTTTAGGACCAAGTGCGGATTTGATATCCTTGATGTTACCCCATTCGGTCATGTCACTGGTGTCTTCACCGTGTTCTGCCCTGTAGGTTTCCATATCAACATTTCTGTGTAACAATACAATGTCTGGTTTTAAGTCTTCAGGCAATTTTGCAAGTTTTTTCTCAAACTCAGCAACATTCATCATATCTAAGATGGAATAGATACCTTGTTTCTGGGTTTCGTGAATCGCTTTTGCAATGGATTCAACGGTACCGAGACCGGAAATTGCAACTGCATCAGCGGTTTCATCTGCTGCCATTTTAACTTCCACACGACCTACGTCTAAAGTTTTTAAGTCAGCAATGATGAATGCATCTGGGCGTAAAGCTCTGATTTTTCCAATAATTCCAACACCGAATTTTTTAACAAGTGGAGTACCTGCTTCGAGTAAGATTCTGTCGTTGTCTGGTAAATCATTGATGATTCTTTCCATTGCAGCTTCATTGTCAAGGTCAAGTGCAACTTGCAAGTATGGTGGACTCCAGAGTTTTTTGACTTTGAATCCCATGATTGGGTGGGTTCCACGGTCTTTTTCTGCAAGCACTTTTTCGATTGATGGGTAACCTTCCATTGCTCTTCTGATAGCTAATTTGGTTGCTCCATAGTTGTATTGATAGATTTTTCTGTAATCTTCAGCTGAAGGATCAATGAATACACTTACATTGATTACAATATCCTCTACGATATCCTTTGAAATGTATCCGTCTTCCACTGCATCAGCAACTGCTCTTGCAACTGCGGTTTGTGCAGGTCCAAAGATTTTACTTGCGTCATCTAAATCACCGACGGTTACTTTAGGAATAATTAAAGTTGCCGGTTTGGTCATTAAGTTAGGTCTAATTACACTTGTTAGTGGAGTGTGGCCTACGGAAAGGTTAGATAAACCATTAGCGAAAGCTTGTCCAACTGGTCCTTGCTTATCACCGATTAATAAATCAACGTGTGCTAATTCTGGGCCGTCTCCAATAAGAGCTTCTCCTATTCTATACATTGGGTCCATTAAATTTCCTCCATATTATACTATAATTTTTATTTTTAATAAACTATTGGAAGTTAATCCTTTTTGAGATATCTTTTGGTAAAGGTAATCTTCTGTAAGGTTTTCCTTCACATTTAGCATTAATTTCATCTATTAATTCATCGACTGTCATGTCTATTTTCTCACCGGTTTCACGTACAGTCACTTGGAATTTACCGGATTCCATTTCCTTGTCTCCAACAACGAAAATGTACGGAATCCATTCCTTGGATGCATTTCTAATCTTTTTACCTACACTTTCATCCCTGTCGTCAATGTCCACACGGATGTTTGCTGCATTGATTTTGCTGTAGAGTTCTTCTGCAAAGTCCTTGTGTGCTTCACTGATAGTTAGGATTCTTGCTTGAATCGGACTTAACCAGGTTGGAAGCATTGGAGCTCTTTCATCGAGTTCAATTGCGGTTTTCTCAAGCATTGCACATAAAACCCTTTCGATACTTCCGGTTGGGGAAGTGTGCAGGATTGTTGGGTTGTGCTGTTTGCCGTCTTCACCAAGGTAGGTGATGTCAAACCTTTTACCACTTTCAACATCTATCTGAACTGTAGGATTTTCGATTGGTCTTCCTAATGCGTCAATGTTTGCAAGGTCGATTTTACATACCCAGTAGTGGTGTCTTTCAGGTAAAATCTCTAAAAGGATAGGTTTGTTGAATTTTCTTGCGATTTCATACATCCATTCCTCGTTTTCTTCAAAGAAGTCTTGGGTTGCCCTGAAGATCACTTCGAAGTCAAGGTTCAAGTCAACACCGGTCTGCATACACATGTCGGTTTGTTCGGAGAATTCCTGAAGGGATGCCTGTACATCAGTACAGAATGAGTGACAATCAGGCATTGTGAATGCCCTTAATCTTTTAAGTCCAACAACTTCCCCTTTTTTCTCGTAACGGAAACTGTATCTGGTAAGTTCAAAGATTTTTGCAGGCAAGTTTTTCCAGGTCAGGTATGAATCGGACATGAGTCTGAATGCACCGAAACATGCTGCAAACCTGAGCATTAAATTCTTTTTGGTGTCGGTTCTGTATTGCCTTTCACCAAACTTGTAAGCATGCTCGTAGATTGCCTGATTGTCCAGGTCATAGAAGATTGGAGTTTCAACAGGCATTGCTCCACGATCAACTGTAAGGTCATAAACGTAATCTGCAAGAAGGTCTCTTATGAGTTTTCCTTTAGGGTACCATCTGAGGTTACCTACATCTGAAGCAGGCTCATAGTCACAGATTTCCTTTTCACGCATGATTTTAACATGTGGAGGTTCACCCTCATCGGATGCACCACGTCCAAGTTCATAGTCAACCAATTGCTTGAATGCATGGTTTTCAAAGTTAAAATCATCAATCTGTGTAATCTTATCCCCTTCAAGGATTTGCCATTTGGAAGGTTTCCTTTCGACTTTCTCTTCCTCTTTATCAGCAGTGATTGTTCTTGAAAGCTCACTTAATGGGTGTCCTTTACAGGAAATTTCAAATGCTTTATACCATCCGAAAGGTACTCTTTTGACATTTAAGTCTTTAGCTAAAAGTGCCTGTTCTGCATCTTTTAAGATTTGAACAGCGACTTTTGGAGAACTTAATGATGAAGACAAGTGAGCATATGGATATAATACTATATTTTCTGCTTTAACTTGTTCATTAGTTTTTAGAACTTCTTTAACTAAATTTTCAACAATACCTTCTGGATTATTTTCATCGTCTTTTTCAACAGCTGTAAATACTACTAAAGAATCGTCAAATGAACCTTCTTTTTTGGCTTCTTCGATTTCTTCAGCTACAGGTGTCTCTTTTTTCACAGTGTAGTTTAAATAATCAGAATGAATAAGAAGTATTCTCATTTAATCACCAATATATTAATGATTTAATTTCTATTTTTAATGCTATATAAAAATTAGTAATTGCATGTTTTAATCGATTTATGCCCTGCCGAATAACATTGATTAAATTGATTTTAGATATGAGTAAATAAGTTGTTTTGTATGGAACCATTAAATTATTAATAATTCGTTAAATTTAATTAATTTGTTGAGATAAATAGCGATTGTTGATTTTGGTAATCTACATAAAAGATAAAAAAAGTAATAGAAATTCAAAAATATTAACCATCAGAAGTTTAAGTAAAAAAAATCTAACATATTGTACATACATTGTTACCAATTTTTGAAAAAAATGTTACATTAAAAATATATTTAAAGCAAAATAATATAATTATTATGAGAATAATTTTAGCGGGAACCGGCAGTGCGGTTGGAAAGACAACAATCGCCACCGGAATAATGAAGGCATTAAGCGAAAAATACGATGTCCAGCCATTTAAGGTAGGACCTGATTATATTGATCCGTCATACCATACTCTAGCCACCGGAAACACCTCAAGAAACCTGGATTCATTTTTCATGAAGGAGGGGCAAGTCAGAGACTCATTCCTCAAGGGGATGGAAGGACATGACATTGCAGTCATTGAAGGAGTTAGAGGATTATACGAAGGAATCGATTCAATAAATGATATCGGAAGTACCGCTTCAGTTGCAAAGTCTCTGCAGGCACCGGTAATCCTTATCATTAACTCAAGAAGCCTCGTTAAAAGTGCAGCCGCACTGGTATTGGGTTTCAAGGCACTTGATCCTGAAATAAACATTGCCGGTGTGATCCTGAACAAGGTCAAAAACAGGGCACACTATGAAAAGACAAAAAGGTCAATAGAGGAGATAACAAACACCGAGGTTATTGGTGGTATCAAAAGGGATGACAACATCTCAATCGAACAGAGACATTTGGGCCTTGTTCCCGCACGTGAAAGGGAAACCTCAATAAAATTCATTGACATATGGTCAAAAACCATTCAGGAATCCATCAATCTGGACCGCCTGGTTGAAATAGCCAAATCAGCACCTAAAATCACCTCTGAAAGAATACCGATCTGGAACAGGCTAAACAAACAACCTGTTAAAATTGGTGTGGCATATGATGAGGTATTCAATTTCTACTATAAGGAAAACATTGAAGCACTGGAGGCAAACAATGCTAAAATCGAGTATTTCTCACCACTTAATGATGAAAGCCTGCCTGATGTTGACGGATTATATATCGGCGGAGGATATCCCGAACTCTTTTCAAGAGAGCTTTCAAATAACAGTCAAATGTTAAAGGACATAAAGCAGTTCCACAATGAATCAAGACCCATCTTTGCAGAATGCGGAGGCCTGATGTATCTTATGAATTCAATTCATGACGATAAGGTAGTAGACATCTACCCCTACAAATCAGTCCTGACAGACCGTGTACAGGCACTTAAATACACAATAGCCGAAGTTCAAGAAGACAACATCATCTCCAAAAAGGGCGAGGTCTTCCATGGACATGAATTCCACTATTCAAAGGTCATTGTGGACGATTTGAAAAACAAACTGGCATTCAAGGTTACAAGAGGAAAAGGTTCCTACAACAATATGGACGGATTTATGGAAAAGAATACCCTTGCAAGCTATGTCCACACACATGTTGCTGCAATGCCTAACTTTGCAGGCAATCTGACAATTTCAGCAAGGGAACTGGGAGATTAAAATGAAAAAATATGACCTTTTCAACCCGCTGATTGTGGTGGTGGCCATTCTGGCATTTCTTTCTATGGGATATGTCGGATCATTCAACTACCGATTTGAAGACCCTCTAAAACTTGAAGTTATTTTAACAGTCATTTTCTCATGTATTGTTTTTGCCGCAGGCTATCTTATAGTCAACCGCAAAATCACATTGAAAACAAATGAGGTCAACATTTTAAGCGAAAAACTATTGATAATACTTGTAATTATTGCTTTAATACTTCAAACAGCCAACATGATATTGCTTGGAGGAATACCACTATTCAACTCCACTCTAAAGGCAAATGCAACAACAAACATCTGGAGAATTGCCTATCCACTCTTTTTAATAACAATCAATCTGCTGCTTGCCAAATTCTACAACCGCAAATATCTGATATTTGTTTTATTGGGCGCATTGGTATTTGGCCTAAACGGATACAGAACATCAGTTTTGGGAATTCTGGGAAGCTCATTCATCACACTCTACTATCTAGACAAGATTTCAAGAAAGGTCGGCATCATATTCATTGCAGTCATTGCGGCTGGCCTTATGGCTGTGGGATATATCGCATCCCAATCAATTGCAAGCCAGCACTGGACACTGAACCCGCTGGAGCTTGTATTCTATCGTGCCGCATTCACACTTGAGGTCTTTGAAAAGATCATACCTCTTGCAGGCACAACACATGGAAAAATCCTATCAATGATATTCTCATCAGGAAGTCCGAGAACATTCATCGGAGAATATGTCCTGCACTACAACGTGTGTCTGACTTCAACAATTTTCGGACCGGTGATGCTTGACTTTGGATATGTGGGACTGACAATCCAAATGCTTTTTATGGGAGCGTTTCTTGGAATAATCCATAAGGTTAAAAATGCTGCTGGAATCGGAATATATGCGTTTATTCTGACACATACAGTAATCTGGATAGAAACAGGCCCAACTGACATTATGATATGGTTCTTATATCTGATTGGTGTAATATATCTGATTTTAAGTCTTAAAAAATAGAAAAAAAAGAAAAACGGGTAGTGGGAGTAATTCCCACATAATCCACAACTAATTTTAAACGAATATTAAAATTATTAATATTATCAATGAAATGAAGAATATGAATGTTCCTTTTACAATAAAGTCCGCATTTCTGTCTGTATACAATGACAATCCGTAGGACAATGCAAGTGCAACAAACATCTCAATCATGCCTGTTATTCCTGAATCCATTCCTAAAAGTCTGCCTGCAATGAATGAAATAAGATATGAGAATATTACAACCAGAAGTATTAAAACGATAGGATTGCTGATCAGCCTGAATAGTGGAGTACCCGGAGCGAACCTGCTTGGACGGGCATCATAATTGTAGAGATTTGTTTGACCGTAAGACCCCCTTGAAGGCATGCGAATCCGGTTTATGAAATCTAAATTTCTAGGAACATGAGGTTCATCAACCTGCCTATACAATGTGTTTTTATAGACATTAGGATTTGCATCCCTTCTCTGCATTATGTACTCCATATCGGAAGCATCATAGTTGTATTCAGGATATTCCTCCTCGATATAAGCGGATGCACCGCCATCGTAAGGAGTATTGTCAAGAGTTGTCTGATTGGTCCTGTCCTGATACTTTCGAGCCATCTCAAGTAACTTGTCCCTGTCAACCAGTTTGATGTTTCTTCTAAGAGCATAGTTTCTTGCCTGCTCTGAAAAATAGGCTGAAGTTACAACCAAAACCTTAGAGGCCTTGATGGATGCCTGCACCCTTTCCATATCCCTTAATACATCTACACCAATTTGCGATTCCTTATCATGATTGTCACATGCTACAACTACCCCAAAATCCCCAATTGTTGTAGGTAGAACAGCATATATATCAATGACCTTCTGCGAGGTTTTAAAATTCTTGTAAATCTTAAAACCTGAATCCTCCATTACTTTTGCTATAAAATTAATCAATTGTGGTTTTTCCAAGTTTCCACCCGTATGTGATTTATTCAATAATATTATATTTTATACATAAAATTGTTATTAAAGGTTTGTATTGAATTTTAAAAAAGAAAAAATAGGGACCAATATTCAATATAATTGGTAAATAATCCTTAAATTGTTAAACTGAGACATCAAATTTGTTTAAAGTAAATAAAGTTCAATTAACAAAAAAACCTAAAATTATTTTAACAAAGTAATACTTTATACTAATATATGAAAGCATTGATTAGTAATGACGATGGAATAACCGCTTCCGGAATACTTGCAACAAAAAATGCGGTTGAGGGTTTATGCGAAACATATGTTGTTGCACCTGAAACCCAGCAGAGCGGAATCGGTCATGCATTAACATTATATGAACCGTTAAGAATAAACGAACACACACTAAAGGACGGCAGCAAAGGATATGGAGTAAGCGGAACACCAACCGATGCCGTAACCCTGGCACTGTTTGAGATAATGGATGAAAAGCCTGACATCATGATTTCAGGGATTAATACAGGTTACAACATTGGAAAGGCAGAACTTACAACATCCGGAACACTTGGAGCCGCAATTGAAGCGGCAAGCTTCGGAATACCCACCATTGCAATATCACAGGAAGTGACACGTGACGATATCAAATTCGAGAACGGTGAAAATGAGGTTGATTTTGAATTTGCTAAAAAGATGCTCAATAAACTGGTAAAAATAGTATTAAAAAAAGGATTGCCTGAAGGAATTGACTTATTGAATGTAAATGTTCCTGAAAACCCTTCAGATGATGAATTTGAAGTTGCAAATTTAAGCGAAAGGATGTATCTTCCAGTCATCGATACAAGACTTGATCCTCGTGGAAAGCCATACTATTGGATTGGCGGTGAACAGTACGAATCACACAGTCCGGGAAGTGATGGTCATGCTTTGCACAGTCTTGGAAAAACCAGCATAACACCGATAAAAATAGATTTGACCAGTGATATGAATTTAATGCGTGAATGGTTAAAGTAAAATACTTATAGATTTAAATCCTTAAGTATTTTATCCCTTTCAGCTCTAAGTTCGCCTAAAACTTTCTCATCAGTACATCCGTCTTTTTTAAGTTGAGCTATAGTACGAGTAATAGCTTCTAAATTGCTTTCTAATTGATTAATTGCCATACTATATACTATGAACATTAAAGTATTTAAAGTTGAAAGATATAAAATAAAAATAGAATATTCAAGGATTTGAAAAAATGAGCGACGATAATGTAAACAAACTTTTTACCCAATTTAAGAACAAATATGTAAGTGTTGATTTAAGAGGAGATTATCAAACCGAAGGTAAAGTTATAGCAATTGACAATTATCTAAATGTCGTATTGGAAAACGATAACGGTATTGAAACCTTAAAAGGCGGAAATATTATATTCATTAGTTTAAAAGAAGATTAGATATTAACTTCAATACCTAATATTTCTTTTCTACCACCATAAACATCCATTGCTATTTGAGCTGCACCGATAGCTCCTGATTCTTTTGAAATAGTTTTTAATTCATACTTGTCTTTAAAGTATTTGTTGATTTTGTCTTTGAAGTTGAAAGGTTCGGTTGCAGAACCTATTGAACCTGTCAATACGATTCCTTCTATCTCATTTTCACAGACTATATCCAGACCTGCAATTTCCATTGCAACGGTCATGATTAATGTATCAATAGCCAGTTCAGCCTTTTCATCGCCATTTACATAGTTTTCCAAAAGCTGATTCTTCATATTGGCAACCTTGCCGTCAATACCTGCAATCTTGATTGCCCCCGCATGTGAAAAGCATTCGTTGGCAGTGCGTCTTCCCTCATCGATGTCGCGTATCATTTCCAAATCGATCGGTCCGTGAACGACGCCCATTGCACCCAGACACGCATCGATGGCACCCCTGATTTTACCGTCCTCAACCAGAATGTCCACACTGTTGGATGAAATGTCTGCAACGATGTAGTTGCTCCATCCGGTTTCCTTCATTGCATTGTATGAAATGCTTACCTTTTCAGGACTTGCCTGATGTGAATAGGCTGCATTAAATAGTTTATCAAGAGAATCTGAATCCTTGTGAAGACCAGGTATCATTATTGTTGGAATGTTTGAATTTTCCAGCTCGGAAAAGACGGATGTTCCTCCTCCGGTCACCTTACCTGCTCCGCCAATGGATAGAATTCCCCTGTCTTCGACCTTATCAATAGGCAAAATCTTATTGAAACCGTCACCCATTGCATAAGTGATTGCCATCAGCTTGACAGAATCCAAATCGACCCTTTTTGACAATTCCTCAATGGCGGATACCTTGCCGCTTTTGGAATCCTCCCTATCGATTTTAAAAATATCGATTATTTCACCATCTTGAGCCATGATACAAAATGAGATTCCAGTTGTACCATGATCCATTCCAATAAATACCATATAAAAATTCTCCTAAAAAATAATATTAAAATCAATAGTTAAAAAGGTTATCTTAACAAAAATAGAATTATAATAAAAAAAAGTTTAAAAGATGAGGTTTAGTCATCTTTTTGTAATCCACAAGCTTTTCTGAGTCTTTCTCCAACAATTTCGATGTCTTTTTGACCTTCAGCAGCTCTCATTTCTTTTAAGTTTGCGCCGTTGGTAGCGTTTTCATCAGCCCATTGTTTTTTGAAAGTACCATCTTGGATTTCTTTTAAAACAGCTTTCATACCGTCTTTAGCTTCTTGAGTAATAATTCTATTACCTCTGGTTAATCCACCGTATTCAGCAGTGTTACTTACATCTGTCCACATTCCAGCAAAACCTTTTTCGTAGATTAAATCAACGATGAGTTTTACTTCGTGACAGGTTTCAAAGTAAGCGATTTCAGGTTGGTAACCAGCTTCAACTAAAGTTGTGAATCCAGCGTTGATGAGTTCAGTGATACCTCCGCATAATACGGTTTGTTCACCGAACAGGTCAGTTTCGGTTTCTTCTTTGAAAGTGGTTTCTAAAACACCTGCTTTGGTTAAACCGCAAGCTTTTGCCATACCTAATGCTAACTGTAAAGCGTCACCGGTAGCGTCTTGTTCAACTGCTACTAAACCAGGGATACCGAATCCTTCTTCGTAGGTTCTTCTTACCATGGATCCTGGTCCTTTAGGTGCAAACATTACGATGTTAACGTCTTCACCAGGTTTGATTAATTCAAAGTGAATGTTGTAACCGTGAGAGAATGAAATGGTGTTACCAGCTTCAACATATGGTGCGATTTGTTCATTGTAGACTTTTTCCTGGATTTCATCAGGAAGTAAAATGTGGATAATGTCAGCTTCTTTAGCCGCATCCTCGATGGTTTTTACTGTCATTCCATCTTCTTTAACTAAGTTCCAGGAACTACCGTTTTCTCTTACACCAACAATAACGTCAGCTCCACTGTCAGCCATGTTTCTAGATTGTGCTCTACCTTGGGAACCATAACCGATAACAGCGATGGTTTTACCTTCTAAAGCATCTGTACTTACATCGTCGTCGTAATACATTTTCATAATAATCACTTGTAAAAATTAAGATATATAAAATATCACATTATAAATATGTTTTCTATGTTTATAAAAGTAACTTTTTAATTGAAAAAAAAATAAAATGAATAGATGGAATTAGTAACCATCTACTAAAACTTTCAACTCACCAGTTACAATATCAATGATTAAGCCGTGAACAGGCACATCAGGGATTAATGGGTGGTTTTTGATTTTTTCCACAACGTTTTTGACGTTTTCCTCTTCGGATTCAAATCCACCAATCCATTCAGCAAGATCATATTTAGCAATGTCTTCCTCTTTGATTCCACGTGAGAGCATTTTTTCTTTCAATGCTTCAGCGTCAGCTCCTGCCATACCACATTCAGTGTGTCCTACAACCATTACCTCTTCAGCGCCAAGGTTGTATAAAGCTGCACCGATTGATCTTATTGCATCTTCTCCCACAATGGAGTTTCCTGCGTTTCTGACGATTTTTGCATCTCCTCTTTTAAGACCAAGTGCCGGTTCGAAAAAGTCGATTAGTCTACAGTCCATACATGTTAGGATAGCTAATTTTTTAGCTGCATGGTGTGACATTTCTTCGCCTTCAAAGTTTTCTACAAATTCCTTATTGTCTTTTAATACGTTTTCTAATATAGTCATTTTATACTCCCCTTGACATAGCTGTAAGACCAGTACGGGCTATTCTTTTTATGCCAAATGGCTCTACTAAAGATATGAAAGCATTGATTTTCTCCTTATCTCCGGTAAGCTCAATCATCAATGTCTGTTCTGTAACATCCAATATATGAGCCCTGAAGATGTTTGAGTATTGCATTATTTCTGCTCTTGCTTTCGCATTAGGGATACTGACCTTAACAAGGCACAATTCCCTTTTGACTGCCTTTTCAGTGATATCTTTAATCTTGATAACATCAATTAATTTATTTAATTGTTTTGTGACTTGCTCCAAACCTTTCTCATCCGCATGTACAGTGATTACCATGCGTGATAGGCCTTCAACTTCTGAATTTCCAACTGTGATACTGTCAATGTTGAATCCTCTGCGGTTGAACATTCCAGCTACTTTCTGTAAAACCCCTGGTTTATCCTCTACAAGTGTTGAAATAACGTGATAGTTATTGGTCATTTAAATCACATCCTTCTCGAGTTTGTATTCACCAATCATCTCATTGATTCCGGCTCCCGGAGGAAGCATAGGAAGTGCCTCTTCAGAGTCAACTACAACATTCAACAAGACTGGTTCATTATCCTTAATTGCACTTGAAAGAGCCTCTTTTGTCTCACCAGGTTTTTCAACTCTAACACCATTTATGCCAAAACTTTCTGCGAGTTTTACAAAGTCTGGACTGTTTCCAAGCAATGTTTGGGAATGTCTTTCATTATAAAGCAGGCTTTGCCATTGATATACCATTCCCAGGGTCCTGTTTTCAAGGACAACCGCAATAACCGGGATATCATATTCACGCACAGTGGCAAGTTCCTGACATACCATTAAAAATCCGCCATCACCATTTATTGATACAACAGGATCATCCGGACATGCAATTTTTGCACCAATGGCCGCAGGGAATCCGAATCCCATTGTCCCAAGACCTCCGGAGGATATGAACTTACGCGGTTTTTGTGTATCAAAGAAATGAGCCGCCCACATTTGGTTTTGACCTACATCAGTTGTCAGAATTGAATCAGCTGTCAGGACCTCTGAAATCTCTTTTATTACAGTTTGCGGTTTTAAAGGCACATCATCATAAGTCACTCTTGGTAAAAGTTCCTGTTTTTTGGCCTTTATCATATCGGTCCACTGATTAACCTCATTTGATGGTTTATAGATTTTAAATACCTTGTTCAATGAGGATAAAATATTTTTAGCGTCCCCTACAATCGGCAAGTCAACTTCAACATTTTTACCGATTTCCGCAGGATCTATATCAATGTGAATAATCTTTGTATCAGGTGCGAAACTGTCCAATCTGCCTGTAGTCCTGTCTGAAAACCTTATACCTACAGCAATCAACAAATCGGATTCGTTTACATAATCATTGGAAACCTTTCTTCCATGCATTCCAAGCATTCCCAGTGCCAAATCATCAGTTTCGTCAAAGGCACCTTTACCTAAAAGTGAAGTCATTACAGGTGCGTTTATTGTTTTGGCAAGTTTTGTCAACTCTTCAGATGCATTTGCTATAATTACACCGGCACCGGCCAATATCATTGGTTTTTTAGCTTCTTTAATTAAGTCATGAGCCTTTTTAATCTGTCTGAGATTACCCTTGATTGTTGGATTGTAACCCGGTGTTTCGATTAAAGAATCGTCAAATCCTGTAAGTTCACCTTCCTGAACCTCTTTGGGAACGTCAATTAATACGGGTCCAGGCCTTCCAGTTGATGCTATTTCAAAACTTGATTTAACAATTGAAGGAATCAAATCCGGATTTTTAGGTTGATAGCTATATTTAACAATAGGCATTGTAATTCCAACAATGTCCGCTTCCTGAAATGCATCATTTCCTATCAAATGAGTAGGAACCTGACCTGTAATAGCCACAATAGGAGAGGAATCCATATAAGCAGTTCCAATACCAGTTACAAGATTGGTTGCACCAGGTCCTGAAGTTGCCAAACACACACCCACTTCACCTGAAGCCCTTGCATAACCGTCAGCCGCATGAGCCGCACACTGTTCGTGCCTTACAAGTATATGATCAATGTCTGCATCATATAACATGTCATAGAATGGTATGGTCTGTCCGCCAGGATAACCAAATATTGTCTTAACCCCCATATTTTTGAGGGATTCAATTATCGCTTCTCCGCCTCTCATTGTAAAAACCTTTTTTTAATCTTATATTATACAATTACTTATGAATAAAAAGATATATATAATTATCTTAATGATATTAACTTGTGAGGACAAATGAATTTCACCAAATACCTATGTCACAGAATCCCTGAACGGAGCTTTTTTATTAAAGGTCATCAGTTTCCGGTTTGTGCCAGATGCACAGGTTTTTATACCGGTCTGGTGGTTTATCTGATTTTCAACTTCTTTTTCAGACATCCCCATGATTTAAGGATGCTGATTATTTCAATGCTGCTGATGGTGCCTGTGGCAATAGATGGTGTAACACAGTATTTCGGCCCAAGGGAAAGCACAAACACCCTCAGGTTTATAACCGGCTTTATTGGCGGTGTAGGATTAATAATATTTTTAAAAATAGTTATAGGATGGATAATAAATGTATTGTAGAAAATGTGGTGAAGAAAATCCCGACAATGCGGTATTCTGTAGAAACTGCGGTACAAAACTAATAGAAGATGTTAAAAAAGCTGAAGTGATAGACACTCCTTCAAAAACAGACTACAATACCAATCATGAAAGTACAACAACCACTTCATCAAAAAATAACAGTTCAGACTGGATGAGCTGCTGTTTATGTGTAATTGTGGTATTTATAGTGTTTGGAATATTTGGAGCAATATTCCACATCTAATCTTTCATATAATAGTATAAAACTGCTTTTTGGGCGTGCATTCTGTTTTCCGCTTCATCATAGATTACGGATTGCGGCCCGTCAATAACCTCGGAGGTTACTTCCTGACCCCTTATTGCAGGCAAGCAGTGCAAGAATATGGCTCCATCATTGGCAAGACTCATTAAATCAGAGTTAACCTGGAATGGTGCAAAATCCAATTCTCTTTTTGCCTTTTCGGCTTCATCACCCATACTTACCCAAACATCGGTAAAGACCGCATCGACATTCTGCAGGGCAAGTCCTATATCATCGGTTATGGTGATTTCGGTACCGTTTTCATCTGCATATTCATTTGCGGTTTTTAGGATATTTTCATTAGGCTCATAGCCTTTAGGACAAGCAAGTGACATATCCATTCCTAAAAGTGGAGCGATTAATAAAAGGGAATTTGAAACGTTGTTTCCATCACCGACAAAACAGATTTTTTTACCTTCCCAATCACCGAGATGTTCTTTTATTGTCAACATATCGGCCAATGCCTGGCAAGGGTGTTCAAGATCGGTCAATCCGTTAATAACAGGCACATCAGAATGTCTGGCAAGTTCTTCAACATCAGCATGTTTAATTGCACGAATCATAATTCCGTCAACAAAACGGCTTAAAACCTTAGCGGTATCGGAAATAGGTTCTCCCCTTCCCATCTGCAAATCGTTGGATGACAAAAAGATCGCTCTTCCACCTAACTGGTACATTCCAACATCAAATGAGACTCTGGTACGGGTTGAAGACTTTTGAAAAATCATTGCCAAAGTCTTGCCTTCTAAAGGCTTTTCTTCCATTTCACCTGCTTTGATTTTACTGGCCACTTCCAGGATGTATTTAACATCGTCCTTAATATCACTGACTGATAATAAACTACCCATTATTAATTCCCCTAAATAATAGTAACAAAAATAAATATATCTTATTTATACATATTAAATGTTTCTATGAATTCATTCTAAAATTGATGTCCCGAATAGTGGATATTACAGGAACCAAAAGGAACAGGTAAATGAAATTATTTGAAACATTGAAATCGAGGAGATTAACTATAACTGTCAGCCCCATTATGATGAAAAAAGTGTTATAGATGTATTTTTTCTCCCTTTTTGAAGGCTTGTTTTCCAAAAATCCCCTATTATAAGCATATCTGAATATGATCAGAAATGTTATTAATGTTAAAAATATGTTTAATCCGAAAATAAATTCTGAAAGGAAAAACTGAGAGTAATGACCAATCAGAGAAGTCGTAAACGGTATGAATGATATGCAAATCAAAAAGAAAATGTTATACCAAAGATAAGGTATGTTCAATCTGTTGACCTTGATGAATTCATGATGATAGACCCAAAATGAGCTGATTAAAACAAAACTGACAATGGTGACTCCCACGGTTGGAGCCAAAGATGTTATGAATGAGATAAAATCCGAATAGTTTGCAATCTGCATTTCCGGCAGGGCAATACCAAATATCAAAAGGGTCATTACCATTCCGAAGATTCCGTCAGTGAGTCCCATAAGCCTTCCGGGGTCAATGCTTAGGTCGCTTTCAAATGACTGTTTGAAACGCTGATAAAAACTTAAGCCCTTGTTTACCTTATTGAGACGGTCGATATTTTCGTCTACAGTCTTATCCTGTGACTTTTCTTTCAGCCTCTCTTTAAGTTTGTTTATTTTTACAAGAGTTTCGTCATCGACATTTTCACTTAAATCGTCAAGTTGGATTGCAATTTCTGATTTTAAATTCTCCAACTCTTGATCAGGATCATTTGAAATAGTATCACCAAAAAAATAAAAAAAGAAATTTAGTTTAAAATTTCTTTCATGTGTTCGACACGTTTGTTTACAAGTTCAGAGGTACCGACATCCCTTCTGTGGTACACGTTACCTTTGACAAATTCACATGCCTTTTCGGCTATCTTTTCAGCCTCTTCAATGGAATCTCCGCTGGCTACAATACCCAATGCCCTTGAACCTGAAAGGTGAATTCCATCATCTTCGGCAGATACGGCAGCATAGAACACTTTAGCGCCCATATCCTCGATGGCCTCTTCATCCACTTCAATCAATTCACCGGCATATTCGGTTTCAGGATATCCGTCAGGTACGATGTATTTACATACACTGGCCTTGTTTTCAAATTCGACCTTATCCAATGTTCCGTCAACAATGGCCTGACATACATCAACCAATGGAGTTTTAAGTAAAGGTAAAACGTTCATTGCTTCAGGGTCTCCAAATCTTGCATTGTATTCAATGAGTTTAGGACCGTCAGCTGTAAGCATGAACTGTCCGTAAAGAATACCTTTGTACGGTTCTGCTTCCTCGGCAATAGCTTTGATGGTATCCTGCATGATTCCTACAGCCTTGTCATAATCATCCTGGCTTAAGAATGGTAATAATCCACCTACATCGGAATATGAACCCATTCCACCGGTGATTGCTCCGACATCCCCTTCAAATGCATGAGGATGGTCCTGTGCTGCAGGCATTGGTGCCAAATGTTCACCGTCACAGAATGCCTGGATGGTAAATTCCTCACCAATCAATCTTTCTTCAATGATTACCTGTGCAAATCCTCCCATGACATTGTCGATTACTTCGCATGAGTATTCTTTTGCCTCTTCATTATCCTTAAGGTGGTCACCTACGATTTTTACTCCTTTACCACCGGTCAATCCTACAGGCTTAACTACGACCTGTCTGTCAAAATCATCCAAGAATTCAGATACGTCCTTGGAATTATCGAATACTTTGTATATTAGTGATCCTTCGATTTCATAGTCTTCAAAGAGTTTTCTCATGAATGACTTATCGGTTTCAATACGTGCTGCACTTTGGGTAGGTCCTACACATTTGATTCCGTTCTTTTCAAGCTCGTCAACAATTCCTTTTCCGAGTGGAGCTTCAGGACCGATGAATGCAATGTCAATGTCATTTTCAACTGCATATTCGGCTACCTTTTCAACTTCTCCTTCATCGCCTTGTTTGAATTCGGCGATTTTGCTCATTCCAGGGTTTACTTTACTCATGTAAACATATAATTCCACATCGTCTTTTAAACCGTCTGCAATTGCATGTTCACGGGCACCAGTTCCAACAACTAAAACCTTCATAATTTAGTCTCCTTTATCAAAATTATATTTTTTGAAATATTTATAAATAACTTAGATTACATTTATATATCAACACTTGCATATACAAGAGTATAATTGCATATGCAAGAGAGGTTAATTATGGAAAAGAATGAAAATGTAGAAATGATTACAGGAGACCCTAAAAAGGCGATAAACAAACTGTCAATACCGATTATAGCAAGTATGTTTCTGATATTTGCAAACAATATCATTGACAGCATATGGGTAGCAGGACTCGGACCGGACCCATTGGCGGCACTTGGATACGTTACCCCGCTCTTCATGATAATGGTGGGATTCGGTAACGGACTTGGAGCCGGTGGTAACTCCCTCATATCAAGATATATCGGAGCGGAAGACAAATCATCAGCAAACAATGCCGCAATACACAACCTGATATTAAGTGCGGTAGTGTCAATAGTAATCACAATCATCTTTTTGGCGTTTCTAAAGCCTTTACTTATGCTTATGGGAGCATCATCAGTAATCGGTTATGCAACAGACTATGCATTCATAATATTCGCATGGACATTCGGTCTTTTAATGCCACCAATAGTTGGAGGAGCCTTCCGGGCGGAAGGAGACATAAAAAGAGCCACAGTGCCTATTGCTCTGGCCGCAATAATCAACATGATTCTGGATCCTATATTCATCTACACCCTGAACATGGGAATTCAGGGAGCCGCATGGGCAACAGCCCTCGGGCCGTTCATAAGTTTACTTTTGATGTTTTACTGGATATTCGTCAAAAAGGACACCTATCTTTCATACAACAGGAAAGACTTCCACAATAACCTTTCAATGTACAAGGACATATTAGTGGTCGGTATTCCAGCAAGCTTAGAACAGCTGGTTCTTTCCGTTTTGACAATATTTGTAAACTTCATGCTTACAATCGTATCCGGACCTGTGGCCGTGGCAGTATATACAGCCGGATGGAGAATAATAAACATTGGAATGCTTCCGGCAATCGGAGTAGGTACCGCAGCAATATCAGTAGCTGGAGTTGCATTCGGTGCCAGAAAATATGAAAATTTAAGAATTGTTGCAAGATATGCAGTGAAAGTGGCATTGATAGCTTCAATAATCGTGTGTGTGATTCTAATAGTATTCTCAAATCAGATAGCAGTCATATTCTCATATTCCGAAAGCAGTGCAAAACTCGCGCCGGCAATAGCTGGGTTCCTTCAGATAATGAGTCTCTTCATATTGTACGTTCCATTCGGTGCAAGTGCAGGTAACGTGTTCCAGGGAGTCGGAAAGGGAACAATATCCTTCCTTTTGACAACATTCAGGGAATTCATACTGGTACTTATCTTTGCATACCTTTTGGGTTTCACATTCCATATGGGAGAGTTTGGAATTTACTGCGGAATGCTTCTTGGAGGAGGAATCGGATCACTCATATGTTACGCATGTATCGAACTCTACATCAACAAGCTTATAAGGGGAAGGGGCAATGCCGTTTGATGATGACATTCCCACTCCACCACTGGTTTCGCTCCTGCACAGAAGACAGAACACATTCCTCAACAAGAAACTGAAAGATGTAAACCTGAGTGCGGGATTGTATCCCCTGCTTGTCAAAACCTACAAAAACAAGGGAATCAGTCAGGAAGAGCTTGCCGAAGCCCTGCACATCAACGAGAGTACTGTCACAAGAAACCTTGAAAAGCTCGAAAAGAAAGGATTGATAACAAAAACTCCTCAAAAAAGGAAAAAAATTATTAATGTTACAGATGAAGGTGCAGAAATAGCCCAGACAATAATGGATTATGATGATGAATGGGACAATGTAATTAAAAAATACATCACCCCAGATGAGTATGAAAATTTCAGAAAAACGCTTATAAAAATATGCGAGGACTTAAAATGAACGAAACTATTGAAAACCTAAAAACAAGAAGAAGCATAAGAAAATTCAAAGACGAACAAATAACCGACGAGGAATTAAAGACCATTCTGGAAGCTGGAACCTATGCTCCAACCGGAAGAGGCCTTCAAGCCCCAAAAATAGTCGTAATACAAAATCCAGATACCATCAAGGAATTGTCAGCATGGAACAGAAGCTTTTTCCCAACTGAAATGCCAGAGGATATGGATCCTTTCTACGGTGCAAAAACATTGCTGATAGTTTTGGCCGACAGTGAAGTGCCAACATGGAAAGAGGACGGTTCAAGTGTGCTGGCCGTACTTGTAAATGCGGCCCATGCGATAGGTGTTGGATCATGCTAGATTCACAGGGCATATGATGAATTCCAAAGCCCTAAAGGCAAGGAACTTTTAAAAGAATGGGGAATTCCTGAAAGATATGAGGGAATCGGCCATGTGGTTTTGGGCTATCCAGATATGGAAGCGCCTGAGCCATTGCCAAGAAAAGAAGATTACATCCACTATGTGGATTAAATCTTATTTTTTTAAAGTTTCAAATAAAAAATTAAGTAAAAAAAGAAATTAAAGATGAGTAATTACCCATCTACATTTTTTCAGGTGCACTAACACCTAAAATATCTAAAGCATTTTTAATGGTTGTTTTTGCTCTATCAACCAATATTAATCTGGTATCTTCCACATCAGAACCAATAACCTGTTCATCTTTGTAGAACTTGTTGAATGAACCTGCTAAGTCCTGACAGTATTGTGTGATGTTGTGAACCCTTTTCTTGTTTGCACAGTCTTCAACAACCTGTGGGAACTTGGCGATTTGTCTGATTAAGTCCTGTTCAACCTCATCAGGCACCCATTCATCAGCAATACTTAATGAAGATACGTCCTTACCTGATTTTTTAAGCAATTTGCATGCCCTTGCATGTGCATACTGGATAGATGCACATCCTCTCTCAAAGCTTAATGCCTCATCCCACTTGAATGTAAGGTGCTTTTCAGGAGAGAGCTTTGCAATGAAGAATCTAACAGCTCCGATACCAATCTCTTCAGCCATTGAAGCAACTTCATCATCAGATAAATCTGGGTTTCTTGATTTAATCTCATCAGTTGCCCTTAAAACTGCTTCGTCAATCAGTTCATCAACTGAAACGAATTTACCTCTTCTTGTTGACATGGATCCTTCAGGCAATGTGATGAATTCATAAAAAATCACTTCAGGTGCTTCCTGTCTTAAGATTTCCTCAAAGATAACTCTGATTTGTTCTGCAGCCAGTTTATGGTCTGAACCTAAAATATCTAAAACAGTATCTCCTAAGGTTGCCTTATACTTGTGGTATGCCAAATCACGGGTAGAGTAGAGTGATGTTCCGTTTGAACGTCTTAAAACGAATTCCTTTTCGATATTGAAATCTGTCAAATCGATATAGAGCACATCGTTTTCACGGGTGAAACCTTCCCTTTGGATGTAGTTTACAAGGTCATCAACTTCACCGCTTCTTACAAACTTGCCTTCCCATACGAAATCATCATGATTTATATTGATTCTTTGAAGTGTCTGCTTCATTCCAGACAGACAACTTGAAACTACATGCTCGAAGATTTTATTTAATTCCTCATCGTCGCCATTTTCATATTTCTGTATGAGTTCATCTACCTTAGCCGCTAAATTTTCATCTTCTTCAACAGCCTTGTTGGCATCGAAGTAAAGCTTACCGATTTTATGGTCGAGTTTTTCTCCTTCATAATCTTCAATCTTAAGACCTAGTTCGGTAATACCGCAAACGATGATTGCGATTTGTCTGCCCATATCATTTACATAATACTGAGTTTCAACTTCTCTTCCGGCCAATTTTAAAAGTCTTGCAAGAGAATCACCAAAAATGGAGTTTCTAATATGTCCAATATGTAAAGGGCCGTTTGGATTGGCTGAAGTGTGCTCGAGAACTATCTTTTCATCATATGCCGGAAGCTGACCATAGTTTTCGTCAACCTTATCCAATAACATTTTTGAGAATTTGTTATAATCAATAAAGAAATTTACATAAGGACCGAAGTTCTGAACTTTGGAAAATATTTCAGGAACCTCAATTTTTTCAACCAAATCAGCAGCAACTTCCGGAGGGGAAGTCTTTAACTTTTTAGTGAGTGCAAATGCAATGGTACTTGCAAGATCACCCAAGTTAGGATTAGGCGGAAAGTCCAATCTAAAATCCCTGTCGACTTCTACATCATATTGATCCAATGCCTTGTTAATGGCATCAATAGCTTGTTTTTCAATTTCAAAATACATTAACTCACCTTAATAATCATTATAATCCTCTTAACCAGAGGGAAAGATAACCTATTTTTGGAATTATGACCAAATTATCCCCTAAAGTAACAACCTTTTCATGGATTTGGTCGGCTTTAACATAATAAGGATCAGGACGGTTATTATTGTCTCCCTTGATCATATACATAGTAGTTCCATTAATATCAGTAATATTGATAACCCTATGAATTACAGGCTGGTCATACCATGCCGCATCATAAACAACAACATCACCCACTTCCACAGTGGTAGGGTCAAACTCGTTTATGCCCATGAAGTTGTCCTTTTGCACAAGAACTATGTCTCCCCTGTAGAATACAGGTTCCATACTGCCTGAAACGACAACATTCAAATGTTGAGCGGCAATCAATACAATTACCAGAATAATTGCGTATGAAAAAACCTCTTTAAAATCTATTTCCATTTAAACTACCTTCTTCTTTTTCTAAATGCTTCCTTTAAAGCCAATTCTATAGCATCGGAAGTGTTTTGTAAATCTTCCATACTATGAGCGTTTGATATGAAATTACATTCAAATTGTGAAGGCGGTATGAATACACCTTCCTTCAATAAAGTCTTAAAGTATCTCAGGAACTGTTTTCTGTCAGATTCCTGTGCATCAGCATAATTATTTACCTCAGCCGGATTGAAATATATCTGGAACATTGATGCAAGTCCCACAGGCTGAACATTGTATCCTTCATCATCAATTATTGAAGCGATGTTTCCCCTAAGGAAATTGCCCTTGCGTTCAAGTTCCTTATAGAAAGCGTCATCCAACTGTGCCATAGTGGACAGTCCTGCCTGAACGGAAACGGGATTGCCTGAAAATGTACCTGCCTGATAAACTGGACCTTGCGGTGCAATCATTTCCATTATCTCTCTTTTACCACAGAATGCACCCATTGGAAGGCCACCACCGACAATCTTACCGAGGGTTGTCAAGTCAGGAGTTACACCATAATACTGTTGTGCACCACCACGTGAAGCCCTGAAACCGGTGATTACCTCATCAAATATCAATACAATACCGTTTTCTTCAGTGATTTTTCTTATGAATTCTAAAAATCCAGGTTTTGGTTCGATACATCCGACATTGCCCATAACAACTTCCATGATGATACATGCAATGTTTTCGCCTTCTTTTTCAATTAACTCTGTTAGGGCCTCTTCATCATTGAATGGTACTGACAATGTATTTTTGGTAGTGTCTTCAGGAATTCCAGGACTATCAGGTAGAGTTGCAGCACCGGAACCTCCTTTGACCAATACGTAGTCATGTGCACCATGGTATGCGCCTTCGAATTTTACAATCTTGTCTCTTTTGGTAAATCCTCTTGCCAGTCTGATGGCACTCATGGTAGCCTCGGTTCCACTGTTACAGAACCTTACCATTTCGGCTGAAGGGATTCTGTCTATTACCTCTTTTGCCAGTTTGATTTCATTTTCGGTTGGAGTACCGTAAGCAGTACCGATGGTAAGTTGGTTGGAAACTTCCCTTACAACCTTAGGATTAGCATGGCCCAGTATCAAAGGACCGTATGCCAAACAGTAATCGATATAAGTCTGACCATCCTCGTCAGTGAGTTTGGATCCTCCTGCACTTTTAACGAAAAATGGATATGGTTTAAAAGCCCTTACCGGAGAGTTAACTCCACCAGGGAAATACTTTTTAGATTCATTGAACAATTCTTCTGAATACATTTTATCACGCTATAAATGTTGTATTAATGAATTTACACAAGCCACAGCAATTGGTGTTCCACCTTTAGGTCCTTCAACGATGATATTAGGTATATCTGAATTGTGAAGTGCTTCCTTTGAATCGGCAGCACCTACAAAACCGACCGGAACTCCGACAATTGCCTTAAGATTCATTTCGCCTTTAGCATATAAATCCATGGCTTCAAAAACAGCAGTTGGAGCATTACCGGAAACGACAATACCTTCAAAATCATTCGCCGCAGCATATCTCATTGCAGCAGCAGCTCTTGTAATCTGGTTTTCTTTTGCAATTTTAACTACTTCTTCGTTTTTAATGTAACACTCAACTTCCCCTTCATATCTTGTGATACCATATCTGACCATATTGATATCAGTCAAAATGGTTTCATTGTTCTTTAGGGAAGCCATAGCTGCATCTACAAAATCAGCACTGATTTTAACCAATTTTGCATACTCAGGATCTGCAGTTGAGTGAACAATCCTTTCAACGATGTCTCTTTCTATAGGTTTCAAGTCTTTGACATCATCTCCTATAAGGCCACGGATAATTTCACGGCTTTTATTAGCAATATCCAAACCTTGTTTAGTTGATGCACCCATGAACATTTTGTCTGTCATACAATAATTTTTGAATTATATATATGTTAAATATTTTGTTGAAAATTATTTTTCAGCGGCTGCGAGACCCGCAAGATAACCTGTCGAAAAGGCAATCTTCAGATTATATCCACCGGTTGGACCATGCAAATCCAAAACTTCACCTGCAAAATATAAACCCGGCACTAAAGTTGACTCCATTGTTTTTGGATTGATATACTTAAGATCGATTCCGCCTATGGTAACCTTGGATAATTTTGAATTAAAGTCAACAATTTCAAATGTAAAACGCTTCAGGTTTTCAATCAGGCGGTTTTTGCTTTTCTTGTTTATTCGTGACAGCTGAATATCGCCGTCCAGATTGATTTCGGATAAAAAGTATTCGATGAAACTGTTGGTTAAAAATTGCTTCAGATAGTTTTTAAGCATTGTCTTTCCCTTATCCTGGAAATCCCTAGTGAACCTGTCCATCAAATCCTCTCTTGAATGGTCAGGACATAAATCAATGGCAATTTCCAAATCAATTACCGGTTCGCCTTCCAATAAGTTATAAGTTATACCTTCTGAGATTTCATTGCTCAGGTTTATGACGGCAGGTCCGGTAAGTCCGACATGTGAAAACAGTATGTCTCCTCGAACCCTGCTTTTCTTATAACTTATAACAACATCATTCAAGCCCACACCGGCAATTCCTGAAAGGTCCTTTCGGGTAACCAAGGGAGACAGACCATATCTTATGTCGGTTATGGGTTGATTTGTCAAAGCGTAATTGTCCGGACTGCATCCGGTCTGAGGATATGTCACACCGCCTGTTGCGATGATAATCCTGTCGGCTTTTAACTTATCATTTATAACAAAATCTTCACTGATGCTTTTAACTTCAAAGTTATAACTTATACTTACACCATCTAACTTATCCGTCAACCCGTCAAGGACATCCTTGGACCTTCCGCTTTCGGGAAAAATCCTGTTGTCATCCTCCTCGACAAAGTCAAAATCAAAAATAGAAAAGAGATTCTCATTTGTAAATGAATAAAAGGAGTGCTTCAAAAAGTTTTTATTGTTAAAAAAAGTTAATAGCTGTTTTATTGGTTTGTTATTGGTAATATTGCATCTTCCCCCTCCTGTCAACAACAACTTGCGACCTAAAGAGGGATTCTTTTCCAATAAAATAACGTCGGAAGTTCTGCTGGCCGCAATTGCTGCCATGATGCCGGCAGGACCTCCACCAATAATAGCTATATCGTATTGTTTCATAATCTATGGAGTTAATCTGTGTCTGTCTCTTGGGAAGAGTACACATTCACGGATGTTTTCGGAACCTGTAAGTACCATGGTTAATCTGTCAGCACCTACACCCCAACCTGCATGAGGAGGCATACCGTATTCGAATGCTTTCAAGTAGCTTCCAAATCCAGCAGGGTTTAATCCACGTTCTTCGATTTGTTTTACGAGTAAATCGTATTGGTGTACACGAGTAGCACCTGAAGATAACTCCAAGTTGTTGTACATTAAATCGAACGCATGTGAGTATTGTTCTTCACCGTCAACAGGCATTACATAGAACGGTTTGATTTCAGAAGGCCATCTGGTCAGGAAGTAGAATCCTCCCATGGTATCACCTAAAGCTTTTTCAGCTTCACGGGACAGGTCTTCTCCCCATTCCATACTTACGTCTTTTGAGTTAACGATATCAACCGCTTCATCGTAAGTGACTACAGGGAAATCTCCGGTTGGAACTTCCAATTCATGGCCGAGAATTTCAAGTTCGTCAGCGCAGTTTTCATTTACATCCTTTAAGACATTGATAATCATGTCGTTGAGGATTTTCATTACATCCTCATCATCAGCAAATGAAGCTTCCGCATCGATGGAAACCGCTTCGTTCAAGTGTCTTAAGGTATCGTGCTCTTCAGCCCTGAAGATTTGGCCGATTTCAAATACCTTATCCATTCCTGAAGCCATCATCATCTGTTTGTACAATTGTGGAGATTGGCCGAGGAATGCTTCTTTTTCAAAGTAAGTGATAGGGAATAATTCTGTTCCTCCTTCAGTAGCGGATGCTACAAGTTTAGGAGTGTTGATTTCATAAAATCCGTTTTCATAGAAGAAATCACGGATGGTATGGAACATTTGACCTTTGATTTTGAAAATTGCTGAAACATTTTCCTTTCTGATATCCAGGAATCTTGAATCTAATCTGGTATCGATTCCAGCTTTAACTTTTTCAGTTGGATCCATTGGTAAAGGTTGGTTAGCCAAGTTAAGAATTCTGATTTCTTTAGGAATGATTTCAACACCATTTGGTGCTTTTCCAGCTTCTTGTACTAAACCTTTGATTGCCACAACGGACTCTTTTCTGAATTCTCTTAATTCTTCCATTATTTTTTCGTCTACTTTTTTACTTGGAGCTGTTATTTGAACTCTACCGGTTACATCACGAATGATTACAAACATGATTCCACCGAAATCACGGATTTCGTGCACCCAACCCATGATAGTGATGTCTTCACCTGCTATTTCAGGAGTACATTCACTTGCATAGTTTGTTCTTCTCCAATCTTTTAATAAACCTTGCAAATTTATTCACCTCGGTTGTAAAAATAAATAATAATGATAAATTTTCATTATAATAAAAATATTATATTTAATATTTAATAAAGATATGCAAAAAAAGGATTAAAAAATAAAAAAGATTGTAAATTAAAATTATTTTTTAAACTTATCCTTATCAAGTGTCTTGACTATCTTTGCAGGAACACCAACAGCAACCTCATAGTCACCAACATCTCTGGTAACGATTGCTCCGGCACCTACAATGGCATACTCCCCAATTGTAACACCAGGCAATATGCTTGCTCCGGCACCAATCCAGGCACCCTTCTTAATGTGAATCGGTTTGCAGAGCAAAACGTTTCTGTCATACTCATCATGGTTGTTTGAAAGCAATTGAACATTGGCCGCAAGCATCACATCATCCTCGATTGTTATTCCACCACGGGCCATAGCAAGACAATTTGAATTGATGAAAACATTGTTTCCAATAACCATCTTGTCCAATGCGGCCCCTGCAAGCGGTGCCTGAACTGTTGAGTTTTCACCGATATTGTCACCGAAGAGTTCATGTAAAACTTCCTCATATTCCGGTGTCATTGGCATTGTGTGATTGAGCTTAAACAACAATTCATTCATGCGGAATGCTTCCTGCAATTCCTCTTCGGTTATATCATCCATATTGACTCTTTCAAAATCCATCTAATCATCCCTTAATCTTGTTTTGAATGAGTTTGCATGAGCGAAGAATCCTTCATACTCGGCAATAGGAACTGAAGTCTTTGAAAGTTCCTTAAGACCTTCCCTTGTAAGCCTTTGAACTGTTGGCTTTTTGATGAATGCCTCTGTGGACAGTCCGGAATACATTTTGGCTCCACCACCGGTTGGAAGAACATGGTTTGTACCGGATCCATAATCTCCTGCTGCAACAGGTGAGTAGGCTCCCAAAAAGATTGAACCTGCATTGTTGATGTGTGATAATGTTTCATCATCATCCTGAGTGGATATGATTAAATGTTCAGGAGCATATTCGTTGGTAACGTGAATAGCCTCTTTGAATGTGTCTGTGATAATGATTTTTCCACTTTTGGACAATGATTCCTCAATTATTTCGCGTCTAGGTGCAATCTCGGTGAGTTGTTTTACAAACTCATCGGTTTTAATCGCCAGATCTTCACAGTCGGTAACCAAAAAGCATGATGCATTGGGGTCGTGTTCAGCCTGTGCCAAAATGTCTGTTGCCAAAAATTCAGGGTTTGCTGTTTCATCAGCTAAAATAAGCACTTCTGAAGGGCCGGCCGGAAACTCAATATCTACTTGACCATATACAAGTTTCTTTGCGGCGGTAACGAATATATTACCCGGACCAACAATCTTTTCCACACGAGGTATGGATCCGGTTCCATATGCAAGTCCGGCAATGGCCTGTGCTCCACCGACCTTGTAAATCTCATCTGCACCTGCAATGTCTGCAGCAACAAGAATAGCGTCAAGAATCTTGCCGTCCTTTTGAGGAGGGGTTACGCAAACTACCTTTTCAACCCCTGCAATCTTTGCGGGGATTACTGTCATCAGAATTGATGAGGGATATGCAGCCCTACCGCCAGGTATGTAGCATCCTGCAGAGTTGATTGGCCTTACGATTTGGCCTGCAACAACACCAGGATTCACTTCCATGTTCCAGTCTGATGGAATCTGCTTTTCATGAAATCTTTTGATATTATCGGCAGCATTTTTCAAAGCGGCAAGCAAATCATCATCCAATGTGTCATATGCCTCTTTGATTTCATCCTTTGACACTTTCAAATCTTCTATCAATACACCGTCAAATTTTTCTGTATATTCGCGAATAGCCCCGTCACCGTTTACACGAACATTTTCCAAAATATCGGAAACGGTTCCCAAAACGTTGTTGACATCCTGCTCTGACCTTTTTATTGTCTCGGCCAAATCTATCTCACTGTATTTTAAGATATCCATATTAGCACTACCTTAAGATAGCTCCGGTATCAGCTGAGTGAACCAGTTTCTGATATAATGCCAGCCAGCCGGACACTTCACTTTCAGGGTGTTTTACCTCTTTTAGTCTTGACTCGATTTCCTCATCGGACAGCTCGACATTGATCAGTCTGTTTTCGATGTCGATTTCAATGATGTCACCGTTTTGTATTGCTGCAATCGGTCCGTCCTCCCTTGCTTCAGGTGATACGTGACCTATGCATGGTCCACGTGTTCCTCCTGAGAATCTTCCGTCGGTGATTAGTCCAACATCCTTGATGTTCATACCTGCAAGCGCTGAAGTTGGGTTTAGCATTTCACGCATTCCCGGACCTCCTTTAGGACCTTCGTAACGGATTACAACAATGTCACCCTCTTCGATTTCATGGTCAAATATTGCCTTTGTAACATCTTCTTCAGAGTTATAGACTTTTGCAGGTCCCTTAAGATGCATGAGATGGTCTGCAACAGCACCTTTTTTGACAACACTGCCGTTTGGTGCAAGATTACCCTTAAGTATTGCAATTCCACCGTCGGCATGAACAGGATTTTCAAGAGTGTGTATGACATCGGTGTTTTTGTTTTCGACATCCTTAAGGTTTTCTTCAATGGTTTTTCCGGTAACTGTCAGCTGATTGGTGTCAATCTTGTCCCCAAGTGTTTTAAGAACAGCCTGAATACCTCCCGCAAGGTGCAGGTCCATCATGGAGTCTTCACCGGCAGGTGAGATTAAAGCGATGTGAGGAACATTACGGGAAATCTCATCAAAGAGTTCCAAATCAACGCTGATTCCTTCAACTTCACTTGCAATAGCCGGAATGTGGAGTGCTGTGTTGGATGAACCTCCAAGTGCCATGTCAACAGCAATTGCATTGTTGAATGCTTCCTGGGTCAGGATGTCTGACGGCTTGATGTCGTCTTCAACCAGCTTTATGATCTGTTTACCTGACTCGAATGCGATATTGTTGTTTTCCTCTGTTCTTGCATGGGTTGTAGCGCAGGTAGGAAGTGAAAGACCGAATGTTTCGGTAATGCATGCCATTGTATTAGCTGTAAATAGCCCAGAACAGCTTCCGGCACCAGGACATGCACATCTTTCAAGCTCGTTTACTTCCTCTTCTGTCATCTTGCCTGCAGAGTATGCACCGACCGCTTCAAAAACAGTAATCAAATCGGCAGGTTTGCCGTTGTATTCACCGGACTGCATAGGTCCGCCGGTAACGACAATTGACGGAACGTTTACCCTTGCAGCTCCCATAATCATTCCAGGAACAACCTTGTCACAGCTTGGTATCAATACCAGTCCGTCGAAAGCATGTCCCTTGGTCATTGATTCGACAGTTGCTGCAATGATTTCCCTTGAAGGAAGTGAGTATTTCATACCTTCATGGTTCATACTGATACCGTCACAGACAGCCATGGTGTCAAACTCGAAAGGTATACCTCCGGCAGCTATGATACCCTCTTTGACAAATTCAACAAGTTCCTTTAGGTGAATGTGTCCAGGCACGATGTCTGTGAAACTGTTTGCAATACCGATGAAAGGTTTTTTAAAATCATCATCGTCAAGCCCACAAGCCCTTAAAAGAGACCTGTGAGGTGCTCTTTGAATTCCTTTTTTTACATTATCACTTTTCATTTAATCACACAAATTTAATCAAATCATTAATATATATTTATTTAATCGTTTTTAAAATATTTGAATGAATTGATAATTTCAATGATTTGACTGGTGAGTATGCATCATGTTGTGAATTTGAAGGGATTGATTCTTAAAAACAAATTTAATGCAAATAGAAGTAGTTTAAAATAATGGATAATGTGAATGCATCAAAATTATGATAGCTATATTAATTTAAATGAGATGAAAATTATTTAAAAAAAATAAGAATATGGGAAAAGTATATTTTTCCCAATACTTAAATCAGTTATTTCCTAACAGTTGCAGTTTTTTTAACCACATATTTACCATAAGAAACTTGATACTTGACTTTTTTACCGACCTTAAGTTTTTTAAGAACAGATTTTTTAATGGTAAGCTTGGCCAAACCCTTTGAATTCAGTTTAACCTTGTAGGATTTTCCGTTGAACTTAAAGGTTAAAATTTTGGATTTTACTAATTTACCATTCACTTTCAAAGTCGCAGTAATAACAAGCTTTTTAGCTGATTTTTTAATTTTAACTTTTTTAAGAGACACTACAATTTTATTACTTTTAACAGGTTTATTATCTTTTTTAGATTTTTCTACATTATTATCCTTGTTAGGATCATTATTTTTTATAATATCCTCCTGTGAACCAACAGTAGAGTTAACATCATCTACAACTTCTTTTTCATTTACAGTAATGTTGAATTTTTTATAGAAATGTACATGATTTTCATTTTCATAATAAGGATCAATTGACCTGATTAGTATTTCATGGGTTCCAACACTTAATTTTGGAATTGAAATTGATATATTATCTAAAAGATAGTGACTATGAAGAGCAATTTGACCATCAATATAAACATTAAAGTTTAACATTTCATCAGCAATATTCTCTATTTGAATTTTAAAGTTGTGTCCTTCAGTTACTTCACTAGGATAATCAATAATTATTGAAGGATTATTTGAGATAAATTCAACATTAAAATTCACATCAAATCTCTCATTTCCAATGAATTCTGCCGCATAATATTGTAATTGATCTGATTTTGGAATTTTTATGGATGCAGTACCATTTACTACAGGAACTGAAGTTAAGAATTCACGATATGAACTTAACACATTATCAGGTTCTATATGCACTTCTGGCACTTCAGATTCAACTTGCACTTCAGGTACTACAGATTCTACATGCACTTCTGGCACTTGAGCTTCCCTTAATACTTTATAAAGAACCAATATTCCATTTTCATGACGAGGAACGGTCACAGTAACAGCAGCTTCCTCATCATCGATAATATATCCTGAAGGAACATCAAATATTGGATTAACATGATAATTTATATCAACAGAGCTTTTAGGATGTATTGAATCTTCATAACTTACAGTAATTAAGTTGTATCCTAAATTATAATTCTCATAATCTAAATAAAAACGTCTATAATTATCTAAAGGCCTATTTCCCAAATTTTTTCCGTTTACTTGAACATTGACTGTATTATTAAGAGCTGCATTTGGCAATTCTACATGAAAGTAGGAGAAATCCCAATAATCTGCATACGCATTGAATGGGTATGTAAAGTAAACTTGATATGTTTTTGTAAAAGAGTCATAATATGAACCCTTGTAGGAAACTGTTAGATTATGCATTCCATAACCAGGTGTTTTGGAAAGGTGTTCAGAATAAATATATTTATATCTAGAAACTGATGAAGAGTAAACCTTTTCACCATCTATATCAATTGAAATAGTGCCCTCCGCATAATAATATATATTACTAATGTATAGTACTGTATCTGAATAACCATATTCATCAACATGAACTGTATCACTAACTCTTATATAACTTTCAATGGAAGGACCTTTAAGAACAGATTCTTCATGAGCCCCTAATTTATCCTCACTAGACTCATCAGACAAAAGATCATCATCTACATTATCAGAAGACAAATCTTCATCTTCAACATCATTATCTTCTATTTTATTTTCAACACTTAATACTTCATTAATTTCCGGATTCTCTATGGTAGTGTCAGATATGTTTTCCGCTGCACTAACAGCACTAATTGAAAAAATAGCAAGTAAAAGTAAACTCACTATAATAATTTTTTTAAACATTATTAACCACCTGCCAACTGCACTTATTCCCTTTTACGTAATGTTGGTATAATCATAGCAAATAATGCAATCAATATTAGGAATATTGGATTTCCTGTTGCGGTTTTGCTTACGTTCACTTTACTTGGAGCTGGTGAATCTTCACTAGATTCAGAAGGAGTCTCATTTTTAGGAGATCCCGGCCCTTTTCCATATCCAGGCTCTACAAATTCGAATTCGTCTTCATCTGTTTCATTGACTGTTTGATTGGTTTCCGGGGTCTTATTGGTGGTTTCGTTAGTAGTTTCATTCGGGACAACCCTATTGGTCAAATTCCAAAATACTTTTAAACCGTTGTCAGCCGGACATGTAAAGTATTTTACGAAATGTGATGAAATTAACTCAGTATTATCAGGAGTGAATTCACGCACCATATATTCGCCGGCATCATATAAAACCCATTGACCTTCATTATCCCTATATGCTGATGCAAAGGTTAGATTCTTGAAGGCATGTTTCCAATTGTTTGCTTTGGTTAGTTTGGCTTTTTGAACTACTACATAAGAAGTTAAGTTACCGTTTTCATCAGGCAAGATTACAATGTCTCCAATTGCACTTGCTAAAATGTTTTGATTAATATTTGAATCATCAAGACTGGCTTTTTGTTTAGTTTGTTGTTGTGCCGGTCCTGGGACTACTGGGGAAGGACATGGTTCTGGCACTTTAGGATGGCAAGGTTCCGGAACCTTAGGATGGCAAGGTTCTGGTACCTTTGGATTATCAATATTAGGATTTAATTTTTTTAATAATTCAATTTCGATTTCCTCTATATCTCCGGAATAGTTTCCTTCCCAATTTTTAGTTACCACTACAAAATTCTTTTCATTACCAGAATCTTGAGAATCATCATGTTGCTGTTGTGCTCCATCTGGCTGACC
The DNA here is from genome assembly GCF_902788255.1 of uncultured Methanobrevibacter sp. Taxonomy (NCBI): domain Archaea; kingdom Methanobacteriati; phylum Methanobacteriota; class Methanobacteria; order Methanobacteriales; family Methanobacteriaceae; genus Methanobrevibacter; species uncultured Methanobrevibacter sp. The sequence continues at coordinate 7,976 of NZ_CADAJR010000002.1, read as the reverse complement.
TAAAGAACCATCATCGGAACTGGAACCCAACAGATTCTCATTATTATTTACATTTGCATTTTCAATAGACTGCGTTTCATCGTTTACATTCGATAAGTCTATCGTCTCATCGATATCACTTTCCATTGCATCAGTACTTTCGGCTGAGCTAACAGCACTTATTGAACCGATCAAGAATAATATTAAAATTATTGAAAATATAATTTTTTTCATAAAAAATCCCCCTACATTATTTAAAAAAAAATTTGAACAATTAAATATTGTAAAAAAATTTTTGATAAATATTTTTTTAAAAATTATGTATATGTTTTACAATAACATAATTACATATAGTTTTATTTTATTCATATATAAATGTATGGGAAAAAGTATACAAATTAATAAAAATTTAAAATTTTTAAACAAATTGGAAATATATTTTAAAAAAATATATCATATTGTATAATAGACAATATTCAAATATAACAAAGTTATGTAGATATCATTCAGAATTAACGATGTTATAATTAAAATTTTAGATAATATTCATAAAATGGAAGTTATGAAAAAAATTATGAGAATTAAAAAAAATAAGCTATTTTTTGACAACAGCCCTCTTTTTTATAGTTTTTTTACCATAAGACACTTGATAGGTAACTTTCTTTTTCACCTTAAGCCTTTTCAGAACAGACTTTTTTATTGTTAATTTTGCTATTCCGTATTTATTTGTCCGTTTCTTATAGGTTTTACCCTTGAATTTAAAAATAACTAATTTATTTTTAGCTTTTTTATTATTTATCTTCAAAGTAGCTGTTAAAATTAGTTTTTTTGCAGATTTTCTAATTTTTACAGATTTAAGGCTCAAAGATATTTTTTTAACAGTTTTAACTGTTGGTTTTACAGGAGTGGTTTTGATATCCTGTGCAGGAGGATCTGAATTTGAATGATTTTCAGTTTCAGAAGTGGAATTGGTTACGTTTGTTGATGAATTCACATTACCATTCGGATTGTCATCATCCCCCAAGTCATTTAAATCTATAAGTCCATTTTCAATTTCATCCCAAATACTGCCACCGGAGGAACTTTCATCAGTTGTGTTCTCAACATTGACTTGGAATACCCTGACAAAAGATGAACTAGGAGCAAAAATATCCAGGGAATATGAAGGACGAATAATGACTTCATGCAGCCCAGGTTCAACAGGAACAGTCACATTCAATTCACCGCTTAAAAATCTGTAGTTTATTTTAGTCTGATTGTCTACAAGAACATCAAAATAACATAGATAATCATCGTTTAAATTGAACAGTTGAATGGTTAAACCGGCAGTATTATTGGCTTCAGTCGGGACAATTGCATCAAATAGCTCAGAGCTTTCGACAAAATAAAGTGAAAAGTACATCTCATCAGTTTCATTTGCAATGAGTTTAACACAATAATTAGTTTTATTGAAGCTTTTAGACAAATTAAAAGAAGCGAAACCATTTACTGCGCTAGTGGAGTTTATAAGCACCAATTCATTATTTTCATCAACACTGTACAATTCAAAAATACCTGATTCATTAACCGGTACTCGAACGGACACATTGGCTTGTGAATCATCAAATATTAATTCATCAGGTAAGTTAAACAAAGGATATACCTGAAAAATACATGAAACAGATTTTTTAGGTCGATTCAAATCAGAATAAGTGGCAACAAGAATATTATCCCCTAATTTCAAATCATTGATATCTATTTTAAAGCAAGAATTCTCATCCAAATTAACGATGCCATAAAATTTATTGTTCAATGTTAAATTAATCATTTTTGTATTGTCTGACGGCATGTATACTTCAAAGTTAAATTTATCTATATCTTCACCATATAATCTATAAACTTCAAAAGGATAAGTGAAGTTTACCATGAATGTTTTATTGAATGGCTGATAAAAACCCCCTGGCGAAGAGATTGTAATATTATGAATTCCATAACTTGGCTGATTTGACAAATCTAAAAGAAGAATAGATTGATAACTCTCAAGTTTATTGCAATAAACTTTTTCTCCATCAAGTAGCATCGTAATATTTTCACTGGCCTCAGGTGACACATCAGAAAAATAAACAATTTTAGACCCACCATAATCATCAATAAGAACTTCATCAGATATCTCAACATATGGGTCTATTGATTCTGATTCTTCATTTGAATCCAATGAAGAAAAATCATCCACTTTTTCAATAGAAAACTCTTCTTTAACATCTGAAACTTCCAAATCTGAATAGGTGATATTATCAGATGCACTTATGGTAGCTATAGAAAAAATGCCTATAAAAACAATAATGACAATGATTAATTTTTTTAACATGAATATCCCAACTCGAGTATATGATAATATATTTGTTAAATAATATTATAAAAAATAGTAAGAAAGGTATCTCACTATTTCATATTTAATTATCTAATTATTTTTTGCGCAATGTTGGAACAAGAATCATTGAAAAAAGAACGATTAATAGTACAAATATTGGATTTCCTGTCGCAGTTTTGCCAACATTTTCTTTACTTACAGTACTTGATGAATCTTCAGTTGATCCAGAAGGAGTCTCATTAGAAGATCCAGGTCCTTTTCCAAATCCAGGTTCTACAAATTCAAATTCATCTTCTTCTGTTTCATTAAATGATTCTGTTTCATTGACTGTTTGATTGGTTTCTGGGGTCTTATTTGTTGTTTCGTTATTAGTTTCATTTGGGATAACCCTATTTGTTAAATTCCAAAAAGCCGTAATTTTCTCATCAGGAGAAACAATGTATTTAACAAGTTTTGATGAAACCAATATTGTATTGTTAGGAGTGATTTCATTGATCATATACATATTAGAATTAGACAAAACCCACTCTCCACTACTGTCTTTATACGCTGAATAACTTACATTAAAAACATGTGTCCAGTTATTATTTTTTGTGAGTTTAACTGTTTCAACAACACTATACGAAGTTAAAACACCTTCACCATTGCTTAAAATAACAACTTCACTGCTTTTATCAGATGAAAGACCCTGATTTGTATAATCATTAAAAGTTGCCTGTTGTTGAAATTGGAAATCACCTTTAGGAAGACTAACATCAACATCCCCATAAATTTTTGGCCCAAAACCTAAAATCACTAACAATTGTATTTCAATTTCTTCAATATCTCCTGAATAATTACCTTCCCATATTTTTTTCACAATAAGTTGGTCACTTGATGAATTCCAATCAGGCCCTTCAACATCCACATCAGGAACATCAATATCTACTTTAGGTCCTTTAATATCTACATCAAGTCCTCCAATATCATCGTCCCCTTTAGGAAGACTTACATCAACATCTCCTTTAACTTTAGGTCCAGTTAAAATCGATGATTCATCCTGGTCGGAAAATAAATCATCATCACTTGCTAAATTTTTATCACTCAAAGCTTCATTTGAAGCTATATGCGTCTCTTCACTTACTTCGGATAAATCAAATGATTCATGCCTAGCAGCAATTATATTTTCATTATCCATATCGACGGATGAAACTGAAGAAATGGAAAAAATGAATAATACAACAAATAATGCCGTAAGAATTATTTTTTTCAATTTAATCACCATTATTTAATTATACTAATTTGATGATTCGAAGTAAATATAAAAATAGAATTGAGCAATGTTTATAAAAATCACTAATCGTTGATTATATCCCCTTACTACAGAGCAAAAAAAGATTTTTATAATTTATTTAATCATCTTATATCAGTAATAATAGTATTAGTTTAATAGTATATAAAGATTATTAAAATATTATACAAATTAATAAAAAATTTATATTTTTAATTAAACTGAAAATTAATTTTAAAAAAAATTATCGAATTGTATATTTGAAATAATTCAAATATAACAAAGTTAAGTGGAAAGAGTTCACAAATAAGAAAAGTTATAATAAAAAAAATGAAAAATATCCAACAAATTAAAAAAAATATTTTTCACTAAACAAATTCTTCATCAGCAAATTTATATTAACACTAAAAAAACATGATTCTTAACTAATTATATATTAAACAATGCATAATAGATTATGATGAACAAAAAAAAGAAAAGTAAATAGATGAGTTTAACATCTATTTTTTAATAGTTGCAGTTTTTTTAACAGTATTTTTTCCATAAGAAACTTGGTATTTTACTTTCTTTCCAGCCTTAAGCTTTTTAAGAATGGATTTTTTGATTTTTAATTTGGCAATACCTTTAGAATTGGTTTTAATCTTATAAGTTTTTCCATTGAATTTGAAAATAACTTTCTTTGATTTAGCCAATTTACCGTTGATTTTTAAAGTTGCAGTAATCACAAGTTTTTTAGCTGATTTTTTAACTTTAACGGACTTAAGTTTTAAAGATACTTTATTCTGTACTTTATTAGGAATCTTACCTGGAGATTTATCCTCCTTAACAGAACTATTATCAATTACTTTATCTTCAACAGTAATATTAAACATTTTATAGAAATGAATAGGGGATGGCTCATACCATGATTTACGAACTGATTTAATTACGACCTGGTGTGTTCCAACCTCTAATTTAGGCATTATAAAATTTAACCCATTAGTTAGTTTATGAGTATCTAAAATCTGTTTGCCATCAATGAAAAGATTGAAATAAGAGTCGGATTCAGTGTAATTAGTAAATACTTGAATTATAGCCTCATCACCTTTTTTAATAGTTTCTTTATTTATAAAAGCCTGGAATGCATTATTATGTTCAACATACTCAACAGTAAAGTATGTATAATCACTGGCATTACCGATAAACTCAATACTGAACTCATCGGAAATATCACACAATTTAGGAAGCTTAACTTTAGCAATACCGTTTTCAACAGGAATTATCTGTTGGAATTCATGCTGAGGGTCTAATTCATAAGAGGACTCCCCATACGTCCAATATACAACAAATAGACCGGATTCATTTTTTGGAACAAGTACTGAAACATATGCCTCTTCATCCCCAATTATGAAATAATCAGGAGTTTTAAAGACCGGATTAAGGTAAAAAGATCGAGTAATAGATTTTGAATAATTTGGGTTTGGCTGATACGTAAAAACAATATTATTACTGCCTAATCTAAAGTAATCCATTGGTATATAGAATTTTTTGCTATTATAATCCACATTTGCATAGAATTTATCGTTAATATCAATCTTAACCACACCTGTTGCAAAATCAGGTAATAATAATTCAATTACATACTCATTAATATCATAGTTAAATCCACTATTTACACCAAAACCATGAGTGAACTCTGCAGTAAATGTATTAGTAAATGGGGCATAATAATTACCACCAGTATATGAAAATGTTACATTATGAATGCCAATGAATAATTTTGAAAAATCTCTTGGATAAATAGAAGTATATTTTGAAATCGGCTTATTGTACACTTCTTCATCTTCAATGACAATGCTAACATTACCCTCTTCAACATAAAGATCATCAATAGATATAATCTCATCATAATAATAGTCTAAATCGGAGAATTGGTAAAAAACAACTTTGTCTTCTATTGACTCTTTTACTTCACTTTCTGAATTTTCACTACTCAAAACATTATTCCCATCAACTGATTCGTCCATTTCACTAATTTCATTTTCAACATTGATTTCTTCATCTACTTCATTAATTTCAAGACTCGTGTCTGTCATGTTTTCCGCTGCACTTACAGCGGTAATGGATAAAATAGTCAGTAGTATCATACTGACAATCATTAATCTTTTAATCATTTAAATCACCATATTTACTATTTAATTATTTTTTACGCAATACTGGAGCTATTAAAAGTGCTAAAACAATTAATAATATGAATAATGGATTTCCAGTAGCGTTACTTACGTCCACATTTTTATTAACATTCTTTTCTGTACTTTCTTTTTGTGATTTTTCAGGAGTTTCAGAAGGTTCAGGTCCTCTTGAACGATTGGAATAAACCGGTACATCTTCAAATGTTTCGGTTTTATTTGTTTCATTTTTTACTTCATTGGTTTCATTTGTGTTGTTTGTTGTTTCATTAGTTTTGTTTTCAATGATTCTGTTTGTTAAATTCCAGAATACCTTCAACCCACCATCAACAGGACAGGTAAAGTACTTAACAAATGTTGAAGAAACAACTCCCACATTTACAGGAATATTAATTTCACGAATAACGTACTCACCAGTATCCCCTAAATTCCACTTATCAGAAATTAATGAAGCGGAATCAAATGTTAAGTTTCTGAAAATATATTTCCAACCATTTACTTTAGTAATTTTAACAGTTTGAACAATGGTATAAGCAGTTAAAACACCATTTTCATCAGGCAAAATAACTATATCTCCAATAGAACCTGACAATAAATTTGAATCGTAACTTTCTCCGTTACTATCAGGTTCCAAATCATCAGGAGAAGCTTTCCATTTTGGAGGACATGGAGACGGTACAGGTGGAACTGGGTCATATGTTGGATTTAATTTTTTTAATAATTGGATTTCAATTTCTTCAATATTTCCTGAATAATTACCTTCCCAGTATTTATTCACTACTACAAAATTATTACCTTCAACAACCATTGGAGGAGGCTGACAAGGCTCTGATAATTTCGGATACCCTGATTCCGGCACATTTAAACTTTCAGAATCAGATTGGCTGGATAATAAATCATTATTTATCCGACATTTCCGGCATATTCCTAAAATACCTTATCTATCTGATTCCAGTTTTTGCATCTTACAAAATTGTCATTAGGAAATTCTGCCTGCCTGTTCCACGGACGGTCAAATACAGCAACCTTACAATTATGAAAATGCAAAACATGTTCAAAAGCAGATGGCGAATCCTCTATTGCAAAATCAAATGTCATGCTGTAAAGCTGTTCTAACGTCATATTATATTCATATTCATGCTCGAATATTTCACGGCCATATTTATCGACACAAAACAAAGGCACTCTCTCCAGATGATGTTCGTCCAGCCATTTTCTGGATGGCTCATACGAATTAAAAGGTCTTCCTGTAATAATAAAAACCTCATGCCCTGCAGATGTCCCGCTTCCATTAATTTATCATACTGATCATCGCTTAAATCAAATGATTTCTGAAGATTAAAAAACTGGACCTGCCTGTAAGGCACATCAATTCCGAACAGTTCTTTAGCAATTTTCGTAAAATATTTTGCAGTCTCACATATTACATCATCAAAATCTATATATATTTTCATTGTTTCTCCTGATATATTTAACTTAAATATTTTATGTTAATATATTAACACATAACATGATTAAAATATAGCTATTGTGGCTTTAATTTAATTGAATGCAATCCTGCTTTAAAAGTTTTATTCCGGCCACGATTTTCTGAGTGCCACATATGAAATCAAAAAATTTGCAAGCCAGCCGGCTGGTACAGCAAGCCAGACAAATGCAATACCAAAACGCGGTGCAAAAATCAAAGCAACTGTCAATCTAATAGCAAGATTTACCATATTAGCAACAAGAAATGGACGCATGATTCCAAGTCCACGAAGCACTCCATCTGTTGCCATTTTAATCCCCATAAAAATAAAGAAATATCCAATCCATTTCATGTAATCACCTGATACCTGATATGCCAGGGCAGTTCCATCTTTACCCAGAAACAATGAGGAAATCTGAGTGTGCAGTGTTTCAATGATTATAAATGCAAGAATTGCAAAACATATATCTAACACAAGTGCCGCATGATATCCTTTTTTGATACGTTCAATTTTCTTTGCACCCAGATTCTGGGAAACATATGGTGAAACTGCATTACCGATTGATACAAATATCAACGAAAAAACATTTTCTACTCTCATTGTCGCAGCATAACCTGCAAGTGCCTGTGTACCGAAAGGATTGACAACTGCCTGTACTATCATCATGCCAATTGACACTGTGGACTGCTGAAGAACAGATGGAACCGCAATTTTAAGCATTGAGCACAATTCTTTCCTGT